>NZ_CAKJTO010000157.1:0-8190 GCF_917627405.1 Protofrankia sp. Cj5 | reverse complement strand
AGCGAGTCTACGCGGCCTCGCACGAGCGCCCCACGGTCACGGATACCGACGGCAAGACCGCCCCCGACCCGGCGTGGGCGGAGTATGACCCGCACAGCGGCCGGGCCTACTTCATCGACGCGATCACGCTCACCCCGGCCTGGCTGCCGGTGGACCAGCCCGACGGCAGCCGCCGGATGGACATCGTCTGGCCGCTGGTGGTGAAACCGTGCCAGCAGTGGGAGACCGACCGGGTCCGTGACGCGCTCGAGCGGGTCGCGGACGCGGCGAAGGCGCTGCGCGGGCACTACCGCTTCTACGCCTACACCCGCGCCGAGATCGGGCTCGACGACACCTACAACGGCGTCGTCACACTGGAAACGACCATCCCGGACACCGCCAGCCCATGCATCGGACGGCGGCCTGCGGTGCCGACACCGTCGACCCGGGCGATGGTCTGCTCGAGTTTCGTCTGGCTGGCGGTCCAGGCCGCGAACATCCGCGCGACCGCCAGCACCCCGCCAGCGCCGCGGATCATTCTCGACGGCCGGCCGGACCGGAAGCACCGCGACGATGACCGCGCGGGCTGCCCCTCCTACTTCGTCCGTCACCCGTTGACAGATGAGATCAACCCGTCGACACGGGACGGCCTGTACTTCTACCGCCCGCAGGAGCGGCTGGACGCGGCGAAGTGGCTGTACGACCGGCTCCGCACCGACGTCCTGGACGAGATCGCCGACGCCACCGATCTGAACGCCCAGCTCGACCAGCTCATCGGCACCGACGGGCCGGCGCACAGCATCTGGAGCCTGCTCAAGCTGCTCAGCGTCTTCACCGTGCCGCAGGCCGCCCTCCTGCTCGGCATCAGTTCCGAGCTGCTGAGGCGGCTCGTTGTGATCCTCACAGACATGCCGAGCGACGTCGCCAACCAGATGTGCAACGCGCTGGCGAACGACGACTGCCAGTGGACGGCGAAGGACAGCGACCAGTGGACGTCGCCGGGCGAGGGCTACACCGTCAGCCCGGACGACATCGTCGCCTTCTGGGCGCCGCCGACCTACGAGGACGACCAAGTCGTCCACGGCCTGTACGGCTCCAACGACCGTATCCGGCTCAAACCACCGGAGTGGACGGACGCGGCACCGCCCCCGAGCGTGTGGACGCTGTCCCTCGGCAGCTGCGCCGTCTACGGCACAGTGACCTTCCAGGGTCAGGGGGTGGCCCACGCCAGGGTCAGGATCGGCAGCCGGAAGCTGCGCACCGGGCAGGGCGGAACGTACTCACGGGAGGGGCTGCCCGAGGGTCTCTACTGGGCCGAGGCGACCTATCGCCATCCGGTCAGCGGCCTGTGGCTGACCGCGCCCGGCCGGCCGGTGCGGCTGCCCCTCGGCGGCGCCGTGCAGCTGGACTTCGAGCTGCACGAGCCGCCGGACTCCCGCCGCGAAGTGATCATCGGTGCGCACATGGACCTCGTCAACCGGTACGCCATCGGCACGGACTGGTGGGACCATCCGGACGTGCAGCCCGAGGTCGTCTACCTCGGCCTCGACTACTTCCCGCCGGACAACCCCGCCTTCGCCCAGCAGCGCGAACACAGCCTGCGGCGGACCGTCAACGCGCCGCCGCAGCGGGTCGATGACTGGGGCAACGCCGAGTACAGCTGCGACCTGGAGATCCAACCCGACCGGTCCATCCGGGTGACCTGCCGGGCCCGCCTCAAGGCGGACGACGACGACCCCTGGCAGCAGACGGACACCTTCGACGTCCCACCGAAAGCGAACGAAGCCGACCCCGGCTACCTGCACATCGTCGACCTCGTCCGCTCCCCGGATGCCTGGCCGGTGCGCGCCCACATCGAGCTGACGATCCACAACAACCGGGCATGACACGGGTGGTGTCCGACCGCTGCGTGTCCTCGCTCGCGCGCGGGCTGTCGGCTTCTTGACCTGCCTCAGAGCCGTATTCGTCGTTGACTGGTGCGCAGTGCGCTGAAACGATCACTGTGTGAGCGTCGAGGGGACGGCGGGCACCGTCGTCGGCCGGCCTTCACACACGCGTGCGGGCAGTCACCACGCCGACGGGACGTGGGTGTATGTCCTGGCAGCGTGCGGGGTCGTGCTCGGGGTGGCCGTGCTGATGTTCAAGCTGCGGGACGGCACCCACCCGCTGGCCACCACGGTGGTGGGCTGTGTCGGCGGGATGGAGTTCGTCGGCGCGGGGGTGCTGGCGCATTACCGCCGGCCCGCCAACCGGGTGGGAAGCCTGATGGTCGCAGTCGGGATCGGGCTGTTCGCCGAGGACGTGCAGCTGTCACGCACCGGCTGGGTGTATTCCGCCGGTTTCCTGCTCACCATGGCGTCGAGCGGCTTCGCCGCCCACCTCGTGCTGGCGTTCCCGACGGGCGCCCTGGCGTCCCGGGGCGAACGTGCGCTCGCCGGTGCCGCCTACGCCGTCGTGTTCGGGCTGCCGCTGGTCCGGACGTTGTTCTACGCTCCACCAACCCGGTACGGCGTCCGATCGAACCTGCTGATGGTGACGGACAACCGGGCGTGGTCCGACGCGCTGCAACAAGCGGAGGAGATCACCGGCGCGGCCGTGGCCCTGGCGGTGACGGCCATGCTGGTACGCCGGTGGATGACGGCCGGACCCCCGCTGCGCCGGGTCCTTGCGCCGGTGTTCGTGACCGGCCTGGTAGGCGGCGGTGTGACGGTCCTTGACGGAGCCCTTGATCTGCCGCACCCGGTGCGGCAGCTGTTCCTGTGGGTGTACATGGCAGCGTTCTGCCTGCTGCCGCTGGGTTTCCTGGCGGGCGTGCTGCGCGTGCGCCTCGGCCGGACCGCGGTCGGGGACCTGCTGGCCGGGCTGACCGAACCGCGGCCGGCCGCCGAGCTGCGCGGGGCGTTGGCACGGGCGCTGGGCGACCCCTCCCTGCAGGTCGCCTACTGGCGTGCGGACACCAGCGAGTTCGTCGACGCGGACGGCGCGGTGGTGACGCTCCCCGGCCCCGGCCAAGCGCGCGACGTCAGGCTCGTGGAACGCGACGGGCGGCGGGTCGCCGCCCTGCTCCACGACCCGGCGCTACGGGAAGACCCGCACATCCTGGCGGCGGTGACGGCCGCGGCCGGGCTGGCGCTGGACAACCAGCGGCTCGCGGCCGAGGTGCGGGCACAGCTCGCCGAGGTACGGGCCTCCCGGCTGCGCATCGTCGCCGCCGCCGACACCGAACGGCGCCGGCTCGAACGGGACCTGCACGACGGCGCGCAGCAACGGCTGGTCACGGCCACCCTGACGTTACGGCTGCTCCAGCAACACCTCGACGGGAAGATCGACGACGCCGCAGCCGGACTGCTGGCCAGCGGCACCGCCGGGCTCGACGCCGCCATGGCCGAGCTGCGCGCGCTGGCCCGCGGCATCCACCCGGCCATCCTCACCGACGCCGGACTGTTACCCGCCGTCGCGGAGCTCGCGGCACGGGCCCCGGCGCCGGTCGACGTCGACACCGCGCCCACCGACCTGCCCCGGCTGGACGCGGCGGTCGAGGCGACCGGCTACTTCGTCGTCGCCGAGGCATTGACCAACGCCTTCAAACACGCGGGCGCCGGACGGATCCGCGTGACGATGGAACACCGGGATGACCAGCTACGGGTCGGCATCGTCGACGACGGGCTCGGCGGAGCCAACCTCGACGACGGAACCGGCCTGCGTGGCCTACGGGACCGGGTGACCGCGCTGAACGGCCAGCTAACGGTACAGAGTGCTCTCGGTGAGGGCACGTCGATCACCGCCGTCATTCCCGCGCCCGGCCGGCGATGACCGGCCCGATGACCGACCCGCCGGCAAGCCCGATGACCGGCCCGCCGGCTGTACGACCCGCTGGCGCGCCGTCCCGGCCGCCCGGCGCGATCCGGGTGGTGCTGGCCGACGACGCCGTGCTCATCCGGGAGGCGATCGCCGGACTGTTGCGGCGCAACGATTTCGAGGTCGTGGCACAGGTCGGCGATCCGACCAGCCTGGTAGACGCGGTCGCCACGGCCCGCCCCGACCTCGCCGTAGTCGACATCCGCATGCCGCCGGACCACCGCACCGAAGGCCTGGACGCCGCGGTCGCGCTGCGCCGGGACCATCCACAGGTCGGTGTCCTGCTGCTCTCCCAGTATCTGGAGTCCCACCACCTGCCGGCCCTGTTCGGCGGTAGCGCCCGCGGCGTGGGCTACCTGCTCAAAGAACGGGTGACCGGCCCGGCCGGTTTCGTGGAGGCGCTGCGGCGGGTCGCCGCCGGGGGCTGCGCGCTCGACCCGGACGTCGTGGCGCTGATGCTGCGCAACCGGCGGCGAACCGACCCGCTCGCCACCCTGAGCGAACGCGAACACGAAGTCCTGGCATTGATGGCCGAAGGCCGCTCCAACCGGGCCATCAGCGAGCGGATGTTCATCACCCACAAGACCGTCGAGGCACACGTCCGTAGCATCTTCACCCGCCTGGACCTGCCGCCCGAACCCGACAATCACCGTCGGGTCCTGGCCGTCCTGACCTATCTGCGAGCCCAGCGGTGAGCGGCCGCCGGCAACGCGACGGGCGGCCGACCGTCGCGGTTGTCAGCATGCGGCGACGACGCTGGTGAAGGACTCCGCCGACAGCCGCGACTTTGTCAGGAAGCCACCCGCTCCGCAGGTGTCGACCTGCGGGCCGTAGTCCCCCCGCCCGCGCACCGAGCACAACACGATCTTGACTGTCGGGTCGAGCCGGACAAGCTCACGGCTGACCGTGAACCCATCGATGTCAGGCAGCCCCACGTCGAGCAACACGACCTGTGGGCGCAGCCGCGCCGCCGCCGCCAACGCCTCACCGCCGGTGGCGGCCTCCCCGACGACCTGGAAGCCGCCGCGGGTGACAAGCACCCGCGCGACCGCACGGAAATCCGCATGATCATCAACGATCAGCACGGTGGGCGGCACCAACTGACGATCGCATCCCGCCGCCGCTCGCGCATTGGTGCCAGCCCCGAAAGAGCGATCGCGATCGTGACGCGGCGGTACCACGCGTACCGGATGCGGAGCCGGTAACGATCAAGAACGATCTCGTCCTCAGTGGTCGCGGACGGCCGGCCGCAGTAGCCAGGCGCCCCCGGCCCGCCGGGCCGCTGGCGCTCATCCATCGGCATGGCCCGCACGCCCGGCAGGCACCCCCGGGCCGCCGGGCCGCTGTACCGACGTTGAACACCTGCCGAGGATTTCCCCTTTTTGCGTGCAAGCAGCCTCGCCGAGGACACGTTCTGCGATCTGGCCGCCGGTACAGCACGCTCCCTATGAACCCGCCTAACAGCGGGGATGGAAACGGCGAGAGCACGACATCTGGAGGCCAGCATGAGCAATTGCGAGGTTTGCGGCAATGACTACGAGATGAGCTTCGAGGTACACGTCCAGGGCGCGGTGCACACGTTCGACAGCTTCGAATGCGCGATCCACGCGATGGCGCCGATCTGCGATCACTGCGGGGTAAAAATCTCCGGGCATGGCGCCCAGACAGACGGACAGTTCTACTGCTGTGCGCACTGCGCCCGCGCGGCGGGCCGAACCGAGATCCGTGACCACGCTTAATACAAGACTTAATACAAGCGGCCGGTGGCCGGCCCGCGCATGGCGCGCCTTGCGCGCTTATGGCGACCGGCCTGCCGGCCGGATCATCCGCCGGTCGGAACGTCAACCAACCGACCGTCATCGATCAGCTGGATAAACATCATCCAGCGCCCGCTGCCAGCCATCAGCGGAATCAGCATAACTTTGCCGGTGTTTATGCCAATCCGTTTGGAAAGAATTCCATCGATGAAGTTGCGCCGACTATCACTGATAGTCGGCGACGACCGGCAGAAATCCGTATCTCCGGGCGGCATCCGAACGTCCAGCGAAACCTTCGGATGCCGCCCGGAGGCTACTTCGGCCGGCTGTAACGCACGGCATCAGCACTTTCTGTCGGACCGCTCACTATCGTGATGCCCCCGGGCACATCCGAGGCCCGTCCAACGTAACTCGCCTTCGTCGGCGAGACGCCGAGCTGCGAATAGTCCAACGGTGGGACAAGGCCACCAGTCTCGACTCGGGTCATGCTGCTCTTCGCGGCGAGCAGGCCCTCCCGGGTCAGGTCGCCGTTGCTACAAGCCTTCTCCAGAAGCTGATCCATCACCATGGCCTCGGACCAGCCGTCCACCGCGCCGATGGTGGGCGACTGCTGATCGTGGGTGGCGACGAAAGCCTCCCGCAGCTCCCTCGCGTTCGACTCCGAAAAACCGACGGACGGCATCGCCAGATAGAGGTTCTTCCGCAACGCGGAGCCGGCAGGCCCCGTCAGCAGACTGGGGACAAAACCCACATTGCTGGCGAGAATCGGGACGTCCAGTCCCAGGAGGCTCGCGGCACTCGCTACCGACGCGGTCTGTGCCGGTGTGCCGGTGAACAGGATCGCGCTGACCTTCCTGGCCGCGAGCGCGGTCACCGCCGCGGTCATGTCGGCCCTGTTCGGATCGATCTTCTCCTCGACCAGGCTGAGCTGATGCTGTCTGGCCATATAGGCCGAACCCAGCAGCGCGCTCCTGCCCAGCTCGTTGTCGTGATAAATGTGACCGATCGTGCCGCCAGCTTTGATCTTCTGCTGCCCGAGCAGATAGTCGATCCCATTAATTATTTGTATGTCATAAGTTGCGCCGATAAGCGAATAATACCTGTTGTCCGTGAGAGCCGGCGCCCATGTCTCCGCCATTGTTATAATCTTGTCGGACTCGATCAGAGGCCCGATCTTTACCGCCATAGGCGAACCAAGCAGCTGCTCAATCGCAAGAACCTTTCCTTTCAGCTGGCCATAGAGCTCCACCGCACGGCCGGTATCGTATCCATGGTCTCGGATGTCGAGCACGACGCTGTATCGGTCGCACACACCGCCGGTGGAGTTCCGCCGGTCCCAGTAAAGTCGCTGCGCATCGGTCAGATCCTTCGCAAGCCCTTTGAATACTCCCGACAGGTCAGTGAGCACACCGAGCGTGATCACATCATCCGAAACGCCGACACCGGTCCTGATCTTACCGCCGGCCTCATGTGTCGCGTCCGTAGTCTCACTATTCGCCACCGCCCCTGTGCCGCAAGCAGCCCCGGCGAGAGCGAGCATCCCGGCAACCAGCAGGGACATCGCGTTCCGACGCCCTAGTAAGATCATATTTTTCCCACCAAAAGCCGTGACCTGACAGGCCGCGGGAGCGCACCGGAAAGCCGCCACGACCCGCGTGCGCACACGACCAGTCGCGCATCGATTCGAGTCGCCGACGCCGTATTGTCCGGTTTTGATACCAAAGACGAAAGATATACGTTCAACAAAAAAACCAGACTCCTGAAAACTGTGAATATAATCGCATGGCGGAATGAGCGTTATTGCTACCACAGGCCCGTCGCGGATCTCAAGCTCGTCCGCCAAAAACAAAATGATCACAACCGTGCTAGCGCCAGAAAACTCGGTCAGGGGGCGGCTCATCCGAGCCGGGCCCGACAAGCCGGCGCAGGAATGCGGCACTGCCCTTGGGAACCGGCCGATGACAACAAGCAGGATCCCGCGGCGAAGCGTGACCGGGTGGTGTCGCGGGAAGCCGCAAAGCGATGGCCGGTGCCCGCGGGATCGCGAAGCGCGCGGTACCATTCTCAGCTGCTCGACCGCTCAAACCCCATGTACTCAAAACCGCATGCACTCAGCAGCCGCCAATAGTCATCAGTCAATGCCCGTCCGCGTCAACCGCGATCGGCGCGCGCCAAAGAGCTTGTTTTGAGTCTTGGGTTCGGCCGGCGAGCCGCGTCCAGGTGCTTCCTGGCAAGGCCGAAGGCCGAACCGGCAGCGGATGCGCCCCATCGGTTCGGCCGGCAGCGAAGCCAGCGACCGGCTGGGCGTGGATCGCCTGGACAGAAGATTCAAAACAGGCTCAACGCATGTACGTTTCGTGCTGACATGCCGCGGCCTTCGGCATAAAAATCTCCCCCGCGGCCCCGCGTAACGCCAACAACGCGGTTGTGCGGCCCCAGCGTCGCGTCTGGAGCACGGGCACCCGGAGCGGCGGGCACCCGGGACGCGGCGACGGATGGGCTGCGGCGTGCATCTCGCCGCAGCCCATCCGTCGCCGCGCGATGCACGCACCCCAGCCCCGCTCTTTGATCCACACCCCTATTGCCGGAGCCTCGT
>NZ_CAKJTO010000156.1:0-8236 GCF_917627405.1 Protofrankia sp. Cj5 | reverse complement strand
GCGACTGGCGGTTACCCGCGCCCGCCAACACGTTCGGCGGCACCACGACGCACCACATCCCGGGCACCCGCGACGCCCCGGGCACCCGCGACACGGCCACGCCGGCCACCGTACGAGGCGGCCGGGTGGTACCGCGGCCCCGCCGCCGGACAGCGCTCGTGGTCGCGGGCGGCGGTGTCGCCGTGGTGGCCGTGCTCGGCGCGGTGCTGGCGCTGGCGCCGCGTGGTTCGGGCACGGGGGGCAACGTGAAGGTGGCCGACATCCTGCCGAAGTCCGCCGTCGGGCTCGGCGATGACACGCTGGTCTACTCCAGCGAACAGAACGGCACGAAGGCCGTCTACAGCCTGCAGGTCGGCGCGGACGGCCCGGTGGGGCCGCCACGGCCGCTGACCCGCGACGCGCGGCCGGACACGCTCCCGGTGATCGTCGGGCCGAAACGCAGGACCGTCCTCTACACGGTGGGTGACTCCTCCCCCAGCCTGAAAGCGATCGCCGCGGACGGCAGCGTCGGCCCGATCTCGCTTTTCGGCTCCGGCCCGGCAGCGGACATCCAGATCGCGCAGGACGCTCGGGCATCGGTCGATCCCACCGGGAGGTTCATCGTCATCAAGGCCGACATCGGCCCGAACGACGGCACCGCCGGCCTCTACGTCATCGCGATGGACGGGTCGAGCGTCCGGCAGCTGGGCGTGCCCGCCGGGGCCACCGACCCGTCCTGGTCCCCGGCGGACAACCGGATCGTCTACTTCGTCAGCGAGAACGGGAGCAACGGCGGCAAGCTGTTCAGCATCGACGCGTTCGACCCCGCCGCGACGCCCACCCAGCTCACTGATGGCAGGAACGGCCTTGATGCCGACCCGTGCTGGTCACCGGACGGCAAGAGGATCGCGTTCCGCCGCAGCGCCGGGACGAACCTCGCCGAGATGGACATCTACGTCATGGACGCCGCCGGGGGCACACCGACACAGCTGACCGAGGCCCCCGGTCAGGAGCAGGACCCGTCGTTCGCGTCCGGCGACAACAAAAAGATCACCTACACCGCCCAGCGGCCCGGCGACACCAACCGCGAGATCTACGTGACGGATGCGAACCGCCTCGACGACGCCCACGCACAGCGACTGACCACGTTCACCGGCCTGGACGCCACCCCCCGCTGGCAGTCCGGCTGATCCGGGCTCCGGCTGGGCCGCCAGCGGGGGAACAAGGGGGAACAGGAGCCCTCCAGCGGCTCAGCGGGCCGCCTGTTCGGGCTTGCGCTTCTTGACTGTCTTCGGGTCCATCCGGCGGATCAGGAAGGCGGTCACGATGACGCAGATCACGCCGATGCCCACGCCGGCACCGATATCGGTGAAGTAAGCCGACGAGGTGTGATCGAAGAACGGGTCGACGACCACCTTGCTGTTGATCAACTTGCCATCGGGACGGAGGACACCGGCGAGGCTGATCCGGTTGAGGTCACCGACCGAGGACAACCCGGCAAAACCCCAACGGGCCGGCGCGATCACGCTGACCTGCTCCAGGCCGGGCTTGCCGTGAACCGGCAGGATGCCGCCGCTGAACACAAGCTGTGCCATGGTAAGAAGCACGAGCAGCGGCATGGTCTTGTCCGCGTTGTCGACCAGCGCGGAGATGACGAGCCCCAGCATGGCCGAGGACAGCGAGACCACGATCACCGCGATCAGGCACTCGGCGAGGGAGTTCCCGAGCGCGACCCCTTCGTCGGGCGCCCGGCCGACCAGCGCGATCAGGGTGAACGGGATGGCTTGCAACGTAGTGATCAATGTCAGGACGAGGATCTTCGAGCCGATGTAGGCGGTGCGGGACAGCCCGATCGCCCGCTCTCGGCGGTAGATCGCCCGTTCCTTGACGATCTCCCGGACCGAGTTCGCCATGCCCATGAAGCAGGCGCACAACACCATCACCAGCAGGATCGTGGCGGCGTCCGCGTTCGGCGAGCCGTCCCCGGGGAGGGTGAAACTACCGGGTATGGCACGCGGTATGAGCCCGAGCAGAAACGGGAACACGACGATGAGCCGCAGGTAGGACCGGTCGGACGCGACCACCGCCAGCGTCCGCCGGCTTAAGGTGATCAGCTGGGAGAACACCGACTGCTGGCGGATGCTCGGCAGTTCCTCCGGCGCGGGACGGGCCGAGGGCGCGGTGACCGACGCCGGCACGTAGTAGCGCGACTGGCGGAACCGAGCCGCCGACTCCGCTCCCGCCGTGGCCTCCAGCATCAGGAAGACATCCGGGTAGTCCTTCTTCGCGAAGAAGGACAGGGCGTCGCGCGGCGGGCCGAAGTAGGCGACGTACCCGCCGGGGGCGAGCACCAGAACGTAGTCACACAGGTCCAGCTGGGCCACGCTGTGGGTGACGACGACGACCGTCCGCCCGTCGTCGGCAAGCTTGCGCAGCGACTCCATGACGTTCTTGTCCATGCCCGGGTCGAGTCCGGAGGTCGGCTCGTCCAGGTAGAGCAGGGTGGGCTTGGTGAGCAGTTCCAGCGCGACGCTGGTGCGCTTGCGCTGCCCACCGGACAGCTTGGCCACCTGGGTGCCGGCGTGCTGGGTGAGCCCGAGTTCCGCGATGACCTCGTCCACCCGGGCGCCGCGTTCGGCCTTGGTCGTGTCCGGCGGGAAGCGCAGCTCAGCGCCGAACTCCAACGCCCGCCGCACCGTCAGGGTGGTATGGAGCAGATCCTCCTGGGGGACGTACCCGATACGGCGGCGGAGCTCGTCGTACTCGGAGTACATGTCCCGGCCGGCGTAACGCACCGTGCCCTTGTCCGCCGGACGGAACCCGGTAAGGGCGTTGAGCAGCGTGGATTTGCCCGCACCGCTCGGCCCGACCACCGCCAGCAGCGCCCGGCCGGGCAGCCGGAAGGTCATGTCGTGCATGAGCTGTTTCTGGCCGGCCCACACGTTCAGGCCGTCAGCCTCGAAACTGACGTCCCCGGAGTCGATGTACTCGACGAGCTCGTCGTCGACGAGCTGGAAGACATGGTGACCGACAGCAATCACTGCGCCCTGCGGCAGCTTCTCCCGGACGATGCGCTTGCCGTTGACGAAAGTGCCGTTGGCGGAGTCGAGGTCCGCGATCTCCACCTCGCCGGGGCCGTCCCCGCTATGACCGACGTACAGCTCCGCGTGCCGGCGGGACGCCAACAGGTCGCCCACGACGATGTCGTTCCCGCGGGAGCGCCCGATGGACATCGTGCCGGGATGCAGCCGGTAGGCCGTCTGGCGTTCGTGCTCGCGCTCAAGGTCGTGTGCGCCGGAGTCATCCAGAGCCTGCGGGCGCTGCCTCGGCAGCTGCGGTCCGGGCTCGTAGTTGGTGCTCTCCCGCAGCATCGTCGGCATCTCGAAATGCGGATCATCGAACCGGGGGAGGACCTCGCGGCTGGCGGGCGCCTCCGGCCGGACGACGACCTCCGGCCCGGTCGGGGTGCCGAGCCGGAACCGGATCTCGCCGTTCACATCCACGCGCTGCACACGCTCGCCGTCGAGCCAGGTCCCGTTGGAACTGATGTCCCGCACGGCCCAGCCCGCCCCGACCGGCTCGATTAACAGATGACGGCGGGACACCCGGCTGTCGGGCATGACGAAGTCGGCCGTGCGAGCACGGCCGACAACGAACGGCTGGCCGGCAGGCACGGTGGCCACGTTGGCGCCGCTGACGACTCTCAGGGTCGTCTGCACGTGTTTCCCCCTTCAGGACGGGACACAGGCCGGATGCCCCGCCGAACTACTTCGACATGGATCGTCCGATCTTGCGGGTCGTCCGGATCGTAGCGCCGCCCACGGACCGTGATCTAGGCCGGGGTGGGCCAATCACGCGGACACGACGCAGAGGGGCAGACTGCGCGGTGTCGGTCATGGCCATATCAGGCATGTCCGGAGACGACCGGCTGTCAGTCGGACACTATCCGGCACGGATCGAGGATCTCGCATAACCCGCGCGGCGGTCCGGGAACTGTCGCCGATTCGACCAACATCGGTTCAGGAACCGGCAGGAAGGACGACATCAACGGCTGAGGCCAGCACCGCGATACCGTTCTTACCGGCGGTGGCGCTCTCGATCCGCAGGTTGAACGGCAGCCCGGCGATCGGCAACGGGATCGCCGGTAGCGCCAGCCCCCCAGGCAGAACCAGGATGAGGTTGTTGTCCTTGACGGTGAAACCCGTTTCGATCGCCTGCGGACCAATGATCGAACTCAGGAATGGCACGTTCACGGTCACTTTGACCTTGCCATCACCGGCGGGCGCCACCTGTACCTTGCCGATCGACAAATTCAGGCCCGCCAGATATGTGTTGAGATCGCTATAACTGATCTGTACAGCGGCGGTCACCTTGTCGACCGGAACTTCCCCCACCTGGTCACGGATCGCGTCACCGAACGGTACGTGAACCCCCTGGAGCCTGGCTTTCACCTCCGAGATACGCGGCCCAGGTGTGGAGATACCCGTCACCGTCACCCGCAGGTCGTCGTACTTGCCGAACAGGACCTGGGTAAGGAACGGAATGCCACCAATACTGACATCGGTAACCCTGGGTGGTGTGACGGTCGGATCCTTGCTGGTTTGGGTGATAGCTGCCTCCGCCTTCACCTTCATCTGGCTTTCGGCGATCGGCACCGCCGCCCGGTCGGCCACAACCAGCAGAGCGAGCAACACGATCACTGTGATGACCGGCCAGCGCCGCCGTCGGCGGCGGCGGCGCGGGGCGGCTGGCGAGGCCATCACGCCGATCGGCTCGACCGGCGGCGGGACGGGGGGCCGCCGCGCCGGGTCAGCCTCGGCCGGGTACTCGGTGGCATCGTCGGCCGGCTGGAGCGGCTGGGCGGAGCCGGCCGGGTAAGCGTCGGCCGGGTAGGCATCGGGCGGATAGGCATCGGGCGGATAGGCATCGCCGGGTCGTGCCCCGACCCGGCGGGTGTCCTGAGCGGTCCGGTCCACCGGCTGGGCCGGACCGGGCCATGCCTGCGGGGGCTGGCCAGACGGACGGAACGAGTCCGCCGGTGGGGGTGGGGCGCTCGGACCGACCTTGGCACGGCGCGCTCCGGGATGCCCGCCGGTGGTACCGCCCGCGCCCGCCGGCGGGAGACGACGGGTGGACTCCTCTGCTTCGCCGCCCCGGTTCACGCCGTCGTCAGGTCCGCTTGTCACGGGACGAATCGTCGCACGATCGGCTGGTCCTGGCACGGACTGGGTCGCGCGCCTGGGCCAGCCGAGGCCTGGGCCGGCCCAGGCGTCAGCCGTCGCCGAACAGCTGCGGCGCCCGGTCGGGCGCCTTCGGCGGGACAAGGCGGAACACCGATCCGCGCGGGGCCGCGTAGACATTCCAGAAGTGGTCGGCCACCGCCTCCGGTACGAGCGGGCCAGCGGGCGCGACCCGGGCCTCCAGCACCACGGTCCGCAGCCGGATTCCGCGCGCCTGGAGCACGGGCGCAAGCGATGTCCCGAGCGCGAGCAGGCCGGCCTTGCCGATGGCGAGGGCGAGGCGGCCGGCGGCCGGCTCGGTGCGCGGCCCGGCCGCGGTCAGCAGCACACACGCCGAGGGACGATCGGCAAGCAGCTCCGCGGCGGCCTGCACAACAGTGAGCGCGCCGGTCACGTTGACCGCCAGCGTCTGGTTGACCGTTTCCGCCGGCACGGACAGCGCGGTGCCCCGGATGCTCAGCTTCGCGTTGTAGACGACGGCCGTCAGGCCGCCGAGAGCGTCCGCGAGTGTGCCCAACGCCGCGGTGACGGCGCCCGGTTCGGTGACATCGGCGACCTCGCCGAGCAGCGCGACATCGTCGCTGGCGAGGTCCGCTTCGATCCGCCCGACGGTGTCGGCCGACCGGGCGATCACGCCGAGCGCGAAGCCCTCCCGGGCGAACCGGCGCAGGAGCTGGGCGCCGAACGCCCGCCCCGGTCCAACGATGACCAGCGCCCGCTCCTCCTGCCGCATGCGCTTACGGTAGGAGAATTCCGGGATTGAGGATCCCCGCCGGGTCGAGAGTGTCCTTGACCGAGCGAAGTACCGCCAGCCCGATGTCACCGATCTCCGCCGCGAGCCACGGCTGATGCTCGGTGCCGACGGCGTGATGATGGGTGACCGTCCCGCCCCCGTCAACGATCGCGCGGGTGGCCGCGGCCTTCACCCTCCCCCAGCGCGCCACCGGTTCGTCGGGCTGGGGACACACGACGGTGAAGTACAGCGACGCGCCGGTCGGGTAGACGTGCGAGATGTGGCACATGACCACCCCGGGCACATCCTCGGCGGCCAGCGCCGCGGCGATCGCGTCCCGCACCCCGGCATACAGGCCGGGCAGGGCCGACCAGAAGCCGGCCGTCTCCAGGGTCTCGGCGAACATCCCGGCGTCCAGCAGAGCGTCACGCAGGTACGGGCCGTGAAAGCGGCCGCGCAGCCACTCGGCGCCGGCATCGTGCCCCAACGCGGCCGCCCCGGCGGCGCGCAGCAGCTCGCCGACCTCGGCCCGGCGCGCGGCGACCCAGCCGGCCCGGCCCTCGTAGCCGATGATCAGATGGCAGCCGCCGCCGGCGGTGGCCTGGCCGGCGCCGCCGAGCCCGGCCGCGGTCTCCACCTCGTCCGACAGGCGCGCGACCGTCGGCAGCAGATCCCGCTGCGCCAGGATGCGCAGCACCGCGGCCGCGCCGGTGAAGCCCGCCAGGCGCCAGCCCTCGTAGTGGATCGTCTCGGGCAGCGGACGCACCCGCAGCCGTACCTGGGTGATGACCCCGAAAGCTCCTTCGGAGCCGAGCACGAGTTCGCGCAGATCGGGCCCGGCGGCGGAGGCGGGCGCCCGGCCGAGCTCCCAGGTGCCGACCGGGGTCGCGAGCCGGATACCGACGACCATGCTGTCGAACCGGCCGTGACCGGCGGAGGCCTGGCCACTGGACCGGGTCGCGGCGAACCCTCCGACGGTCGCGTACTCCCACGACTGCGGCAGGTGACCGAGAGTGAAACCGTGCGTGGCAAGCGCGGCGTCGAGGGCCGGACCGCGCAGACCGGGATCAGCCGTGGCCAGCTGTGACCATGCGTCGACGCCGACCAGCCGGTTCATCCGGGCCGTGTCAAGCGCGATCACACCGGCAACGCCGTCACAGGCCGCGGCCAAGCCGCCGACGACCGATGTCCCGCCGCCGAACGGGACCACCGCGAGCCGATACCGGGCACAGACCGCAAGCACCGCGAGCACCTCGTCGTGGCATGCGGGCAGGATGACCGCGTCCGGGGCATCCATGGCGTCACCGGCGCGCAGACGCAGCAGATCGGTCGTGGAACGCCCACGGCAGTGCCGGACCCTGCTCTCCCGGTCGTCGTGCACCCAGGCCGGGCCGATGACGCCCGCCAGGGCCGCGCGCGCATCCTCGGCAAGCCTCACCGCCGGCAGCCGCACCGCGTCCAGGCTCACCGGTGGGGTGTCGCGGCAGTCCACGCCCAGAACCTGTTCCAGCAGAGAGCGGACACCGGCGGGCAGCGGCGTGCGCGCCGCCGCGGTGCCCCAGCCCCACCAGAGCGTCCCGGCGCCAGAGCCGGCCGTCCCGGCGTCAGGCCCGGTCATCCCGCCGTCTCGCTGGCTCGTCATCCCGCCGTTGTGTCCTTCCGTCATCATCACAACTCGTTGTCGGCGGTGACACGACATACACTTTTACAGATGTGGTCACAGCGTGACCGTGAAATGCCCAGCAGGCTATCTGATCACGTTGAGGCAGCTGAACCGGCCGGGTCACTCAATCGTCGCCAACGTGATCGGGACCTCGCCTGTCTGGCGAACGGCACGATCGTCGATGTCCTCGTCATCGGCGGCGGGGTGACCGGGGCGGGCGTGGCGCTGGACGCCGCGAGCCGAGGGCTGTCCGTCGCGCTCGTGGAAGCCCACGACCTGGCCTTCGGCACCAGCCGCTGGAGCTCCAAACTCGTCCACGGCGGAGTGCGCTACCTGGCCGCTGGCGATGTCGCCCTGGCCCGGCAATGCTCCCGGGAACGTGACATCCTGCTGCGCACCACCGCGCCGCACCTGGTACGGCCGCTACCGATGGTGCTCCCGTTGACGGTCGGCTTCCCCACCTCCGCCGCCCTCGTCGCCGATGCCGGCCTGCACATCGCCGACCTGATCCGGCTCGGCGCCGGCACCCCCCGCTCGGTCCTGCCCGGCCCCCGGTGGCTGAGCGCGGTCGAGACCCAGGCCCTGGTGCCGGCGCTGCGGCCCGTCCACCTGCGCGGCGGG
>NZ_CAKJTO010000155.1:0-8241 GCF_917627405.1 Protofrankia sp. Cj5 | reverse complement strand
CTGGTGGCGACCGTGTCCAGCTCGGCGAGCAGTGGATGCTCCCAGCCTGGGCTGGTGGTGGCGGCGACGCTCTGCATAGATCAACGATAGCCTGGAATGCCCCCAGGGTCGAACATTTGTTCGTGTAGGGTGCGCACATCGGCGCGGTCGGCCCACGCTATATCGCCGTTCCCGCCGCTGGCCGAGACCGGTATCGGAATCCGGATGGCAATGCTCGGGCCGGTTGCCGAGCTTCGCCGGATGGAGCGGAACTGGCGGGATTTCATGGAATACCTGTTGATTCCCATCGCCAGTGGGTGGACGGTGAGCTGCCTGGGCGGACGAAGCGCCGAACTAAACTAAAGGTGGAAGGCGAAGCATGAACGAGGTCGTAACCGATGGGCTCGCCGATCGGGTGGCCGGCGCAATCGTCGCCTTCGCCTGCGGGGACGCGGCCGGAGTGCCGTGGGAAGGATGCGCTCCCGAGGCGGTGGACCCCGCCCGGATAGCCGCTATCCCCACGGGTCGCGGCTGGCCGGCTGGCTCGACATCCGACGACACCGCGCTGACACTGCTCGTCGCCGAACATCTGATCGACTCCGGCGGGCAGGGCGAGGCGGTGGAGTTCGCCCGGCGGCTGGGCGACCGTGCCGAGGGGATACGCGGCCTCGGCCCGTCCACCCGGGCTGCGATCAGCCGGTTCCGGGGCACCGGCCAACTGCCGGACGCAGGCAACACCAACGGTGGCCCCATGCGCGTTCTGCCGGTCGGCTGGTCCACCCCGCCCCGGGCCGCCGAACCGCGCCGCAGGTCGGCAGTCGAACTGACCCGAGCCACCCACGCCGGCCGGGAAGCCCAGGCGGCGGCGCTGGTCGCCGCGTCGTGCGCGTCCTGGTCACTGGCTGTCGAACAGCCGCGGCAGCTGATCGACATCGCTGTTACCGAGGCTGAGGCGAGCACGGGCCGGCTCGGTGCGGACAGCTCACTGCCCCAGCTGCTGCGCGCGGTGGCCGCTGGTGCGTGGTCCCCGCCAAGGAGCGGCATCGGCCTCGATCCCTACGAGACTGTGACCGCCGTTCTGCACTGCGTGCACACCGCTACATCCCTGCCCGACGGCATCGCCCGCGCCGTTCTTCTCGGCGGCGACACCGACACGGTCGCCGCGCTCACTGCCGGCCTGCTCGGCGCCTGGCACAGCGCCGCTGAGGTCCGCGGGACGCTCCCGTGGAGTACCCGCGTTCTCCTGCCGCCACCCGACACGATCACTCGTCTCGCGGCCGGGCTCGCCGCGTTGCGCCAGCGCGGCCCTACCCGTTTATAGCGTGTTGCTGCCGTGACGCTTTTTTAGAGCGACCGGCAATAGGGACGCGGCGTCGCGGGGCTGGGGCACGCACCTCGCTGCGTTGTCGTCGGTCGACACCCCAAGGACCAGGGTGACTCCCTCCTCCGCCTTGCGATGTACGTGCCCCAGCCCCGCTCCTTGATCCACGCCCCTATTGCCGGGCGCTCTTAGTCAACGCTGTTGACGGCACGTCGTCCATTTTTGATCTTACGGAAAAATACCGCCGATATGACGCACCGTGATGAAATCCAGTAGGCGAAATCCGGCGGCCGAGCCCGTCGTGGCTCGTCATCCTGCGGCTGGCCGATCTGTCCCGGCCGCAGTGTAGCGTGGAATGGCGCAACGCGTCCGACCGGCTGCGCTGCTTCGCCTGCGGCTGTGAGTGCGACGGCGGACGTCTCGATCCGTGCCCGTCCTGCGGCGGCAACGGGATCGTCATCTCGGCAGCGGACGAGCTGGCCATTGTCGACTGGATGACCTGACCGCGCCGGCCACGAGCGAAGCTGATGATCAACGGGCTACCGGTACCAGTGGATTCGGGAACCGCCGGGACATGCCGACCGGGTATCCTTAGAGCGCCCAGCGATAGGGGTGTGGATCAAGGAGCGGGGCTGGGGTGCGTGCCCTGGCCCCGCGACGCCGCGTCCCCTCTTGCCGGTCGCTCTTAGTGGTCGACATCGGACCGGGCGGAGTCATGGCACAGACGGTGACGGTGACGGTGTCCGCGCGGCGAGCGGGGGCCTACCCGACGATTCAGGACGCCTTGGAGATCACGCCGGACGGTGCCGTGATCTCCATCGAGCCCGGCGTCTACTCCGAAGCCCTCAGGCTGCGGGGGCGGCGGCTCAGCCTGGTGGCGGTGGAGCCGGGTTCGGTGACGATCGACGCGACGGCTGTGGGCGGTTGTGCGGTGGCCTGCGCCGCCGCCGAGGTGACGCTGCACGGGCTGCTCCTGAGGTCCGGCGACTACCCGGCGGTGGCCGTCACCGGCGGCCGGCTCCAGATCGACAGATGTCAGGTCAGCGCCGGGTACGCGGCCGGGGTGAGCGTGAGCGACGGCGCACACGTCCAGGCTTGCGACGTCAAGGTGCTCCAGGGGCAGTACGGCATCATCGTCGAGGATGCCGGCGGCCTCCTGGACAAGTGCGAGGTGCGTAATATCGCGGGCGACGGGATCATCGTGCGCCTCGGCGCGGACCCGACCATCCGCAACTCCACGATCGAGGGCTGCGGCTTCCGCGGGATCTACGTGTACCAGGCGGGGCGGCCGACGATCGAGCGGTGCGACATCTCGGCGACCGGGGACGTGGGTATCTCGGTCGCGCACCAGAGCTCGCCGACCATCACCAACAGTTGGGTGCACGACACCCGCGGCGTCGGGATCATGTTCGGTCGCGGGTGTGGCGGGAGCGTCGAGAGCACCCGGGTCGAGGATACGGCCACGCCCGGCATCCACGTCGACGAGGGCGCCACACCGACCATCCGGGAGGCCGACGACTTGGCCCACAGGCCCAAGGTCGGCGTCGGCGCCGTCGAGGGGGGCACCAACCAGGATACGGAGAAGGTCGACAAGTTGCTCGCCGAGCTGGACTCGATGATCGGTCTGCACGGAGTCAAGGCCGAGGTGCGGGCGTTGATCGACGAGATCCAGGTCAACGAGTGGCGGCGCGGCGCGGGCCTGGCCGTCGGCGCGGTCAGCCACCACCTGGTCTTCATCGGTGCCCCGGGCACCGGCAAGACCACCGTCGCCCGCATCTACGGCCAGCTCCTCAAGGCGCTCGGGGTGTTACCCAACGGCAAGTTCAAGGAGGTGGCGCGGCGCGAGCTCGTCGGCCAGTACATCGGTCACACCGCCGAGAAGACCACCGCGGTTTTTGAGGAGGTCATGGGCGGTGTACTGTTCATCGACGAGGCTTACACCCTGTCCCGGTCCGCCGGCGCCGGCGCCGATTTCGGCCAGGAGGCCATCGACACGCTCGTGAAGCTGATGGAGGACCACCGCGACCAGGCTGCGGTCATTGCAGCCGGGTACACCCATGAGATGGCGGACTTCCTGGACGCCAACGCCGGTCTCGCCTCCCGGTTCGCAAAGACGCTGGAGTTCGAGAACTACTCTCCCCAGGAGCTTGTGCTCATCGCGAACCGGATCGCACGCAACGACGACTACGTGTTCGCATCGGGCGTCGACGACGCTCTCTTCGAGTGGTTCAGCCAGATTGAACGCGACCAGAACTTCGGCAATGCGCGCGAGGCGCGCAAGCTGCTGGAAGGTATGCGCAAGGCGCAGTCCGGCCGGTTGCGGGCGCTCGGCCGGATACCCGGCCGCGACGACCTCCGTACACTCGTCCTGGACGACCTGCTCGCCGCGGCGCATTAACGCCGAAGGGAGGCCCCACGGGATGAAGCCCGGGCCGACGGCCGACTATCCGATGAAGGTGATTCACGAGCTGTCGGAGGAGGAGCCGCCAACGGCGGAGCTGTACGCGGGCGTCTTCACCGCGGTGCTCAACTTCGTCGTGTACATCGTCTTCATACCGGATGTCAGCGCAGTCGCCCCACCGTGGGATGACCACCTGTTGCCGGCGAACTTCGACGAGATAATCACCTCCGAGCAGGCCCGCCTGGCAAAGGCCCTCCTCGGGCGGTACGTGGT
This sequence comes from Protofrankia sp. Cj5, assembly GCF_917627405.1. NCBI lineage: Bacteria > Bacillati > Actinomycetota > Actinomycetes > Frankiales > Frankiaceae > Protofrankia > Protofrankia sp. Cj5. Next base: position 4,267 of record NZ_CAKJTO010000155.1, on the reverse strand, counting down.
GACCCCGAACGATGTGCGTGCGGGTACCGAGGAAGCCTTCGAGTGGGGACATGACGGCGAGTACGGCCCCAGCAGCGGCGTGGTCTTCTACGTCACCCCCGGCGACTTCACACGGTACGCCGCTGGCCTTGCCCGGCTCGCCGAGATGAACGAGAACGACGTCTATCCCAAGAAGACGGTGACCGCACTGCGCGGCTACGAGGTCATCGCCTTCATCGAACGGCGGGTGCTGGCGTCCCAGTGGTTACGGCCGCAGGACGCCGTCATGCTCGGCCTCGCGCCCGGAGGCCCCAAGCATTTTTAGCCGCCGCCGTCCAGTGCCGAGGGCGGCTCCGCTCGGTACGAATTGTCCTCGGGCTGTTTGGCCACCACACCGCCGCCCGGAGTGTCGACATTGAACGCCTCCTCGTCGGTGACGATTCGCTCACGCTCGTCCACCCGTTCAGCCTGCCCGGCTCGGTCCTGTACCGGCACAGGGCCGTCAGGCCTGGCTCGGCGTGCGGTGAGCTCCGGCGCGACCGTGGACCCCTGACGGGACCTGGCCGGCGTGGCGGCGGCACGGCCGCGCAGCTTGGCCTCCGCCAGGTTGGACACGGCCGCGCTGGTGGGTGGCGGCGCAGGCGCGTCGAGGATGGGCGCGGACGCGTCCGCGCGCGCATCCTCCGCACCGACCCACTCAGAGCCTGGCGCGGGTCTCCCGGGCTGCCCAGGCCGCGCGGGCGCGCCCCGTCCCGGCCTGATCGGCGGCGGCGTGTGCAGCGGGCTGGTCCCCGGGCTGTTCAACACCGGTGGCACCGCACCGGCAGACCGCAACGGAGCCGGGGTGCCGGGCCGGGTCCGCGCCGTCGGGTACAGCTCCTCACGGCTGCCGGGCCGGCGCTGCCCGGCGGCGCGCTGATTGTTCAGCACCGGTGGTGCGGTGCTCCCCGGGGTGTGCACAAAGGGCTCCTCGCGGGCGCCTTCGGCGCCCGACTCCCGCCGTTCCCGCCCCGTGGCGCCCGGCGGCTGCTTCCCGCCCTGGCCTCGGCCTGCCATCGGCGGTGGTGGCGTGGCTGCCGGGGAACGCAGCGCACCCGGCATCGCCTCGGCGGCCGGCGTCCCGATGCCCTTGGCCTGGATCAGGCCGCTGCTCAGGCCGGCGGCGTTGGCGCTCAGCCTGGTGAGGGCGGCCGGCGGCCGGAGGGCCGCGTTCGCCGCCGCGGCGCCGGCGGGCAACCCCGGCGGCATCACGACGGGCGTACCCGCCGGCGCGGCCGGGTTGAACGCCGGCGGCGGCGCCGCGCTCGCCGGATCGGCCTGGCTGGTCGGCACGGGGACCTGCTCCGGGGCTACCGGCGAGGTCACGTTGACCGGCTGGAACCGCGTTGCGGGTGGCGGCGTTGCGGGTGGCGGGTCGGACAGCGCGTTCGGTGGGGCGAGGACGGGTGCGACGCCCGGCCCGGCCGGCGGCCCGCCGGGCGAAGGCGGGCCGCCGCCGATCGTGGGGAACGGCGTATGGCCTACCTGGTTCAACACGGCGTTCATCGGCCTGAACAGTGCGCCGTGCCCGCCGCCCAGGGTGGAGAAGGTCTCGCCGTACTGGTTGCCGACGTTGTAGGCAAGCTCCTGAGCCAGTTTGTTGAACTCCTGTTGTTTCTCCCGGACGGCTTCCTGCTCCGATCGCTGGACGCCCGCCTCGCCGTCGTAGAACCCGAGCGAGACCCCGGTCTTGAAACCCTCCCAGGCCGCTGTCCCGGCGCTCGCGGTCGAAGCGTCCGCGATCTCGGACTCGTAGCGCTTCCAGAGGTTCTCCATGTCGGTGCGCGACTGTCGGGCGATGCCCACCAGGGTGCGCAGACCGTTGACGTTGTCGAGCGCGGCGTCCATCCAGTCCTGGAGGTACGCGAGTGCCTGGCCGGGCCCCTTCTCCATGAAGGCCTCCCGGGCCTTGGAGGACCGCCAGGCCTGTTCGTAGAGGGCGTTGCTCTGGCCGAGTAGCTGCTCCCTGATGTTGTGGAGCAGGTTGTAGGCGTTCTGCCACTGGTCGGCCAGCGCCGAGATGTCCTCCGGATGCTGGTTCATGATCCGGCGACGGATCACCTCGATCGGCTCCCCGCCGCTGCCGTCGCCGCTCGCCGCCGGGGTGAACTCGACCGTGCCGTAGTCGGGCTCGTGATACCACAGCCCACTGCCGTTCGGCCCCCGGCCGCCACGGTAGGCACGGAGGCTCCTCCAGTCACCTTCCGCCATGCCAGGCCCTCCGCGTCCCTTACTGCCCGACCTTCTACCCGAGCGCCCAGGGCGCGGTGGGGTAGTCGTGGGTCTTGATGTCGTCCATGGCGTCCCGGGCCGGGCTGTCGACCGAACCAGACGTTTCGCCCTCGGTCTGCTCGCCGATCTCGACCACTCGCGTGTCGTTGCCCCTCGTCGTGGTGATGGTCTGCGTACGGTCACTGTTGGTCGTGGTCGTCTTCGTACCGGTCACCGTGCCGTCCGGGGCGCGGGTTTCCGTGCGATGCTCCGTGACCTGGCCACCGCTGGACGTCGTCTCCTCGGTCCGTGAACCGGTCTTGTTGCCCTTGCCGTCGTAGAACGCCGTCGTGGTCACCACAGTGTTCCCGACGAGCTCGGTGCTCGACGTCTGGCTGCTGCTGCTGATCACGTTGCCGTCGGCGGCCTTGAGCGTGGTGGTCGTCGTGCCGCCGTATGCGGTGATCGTCCGTGTCAGGCCGTCCTGGTTGACGTACGTCGTGATCGTGGCGGGCCCGGCGCTGACAGTGCTCTGGACCGTCCACTGGTCGATCTGCCCGGACATGGCGCCGTTCCCCTTCGCCGCGTTCTCGTCGAACGCCTGCTGCCAGGTCTTCGTGGGGAACCCTGTGGGCAGCCCCGGTGGCGCGCCCCTACCGGTGTCGCCATAGGCGAACTCGACCGTGTCGAGCGTGGCCGCCGACCAGCCGTCGGTCCCCTGGAACGCATCGGCGATGGTCTGGGCGGCCATGCCGATGTTGTTGAGTCCCTGCGACAGGAACATGACGTACTGCATGAACTCGGCATAGTGGAAGCCCATGCTCTGGGCGATGTACGCCGCCTCGCCGAGGACGCCGCCCTCCCAGGCCTGGGAGGGTAGGGAGCCGAGCAGGTCCAGGTAGCTGGTGCTTCCGTCGAGGTTTCCCTTGACGGTCACCATGTTCTTGGCGAAGTCGACCATCCCGTCGATGTCGACGTCGACCGGCTTGTGGCCGTCGAGCCAGGCCGTGTCCGTGTTGTGGCCGGTCTGCTCCTGGTACGGGTTCGTGGGCGGCTTGTTCGGTGGTGCCACAACCCCTCCCCGTCCAGTTTCGGCGGGCCCATGCCCGGATCTCCCCAAGCCCAGCCACGAGGGTAACTGGGCAACGCCGCAGAATGGTACTCGCGAGGTCGACTACTGGCGTATTGCCACAAATATGGTGACCCGTGGGTAGCCGGCACGGAGTTCGCTGGTCATACTGGATACAGGACGCTACCAACGGTTTCGTCGGATATGGAGCAACTCGGATATTCGGGGAGGCTCCCCGCTCGGGGGGCGGAGCAGAGGACGGAGTGGGACCGCCTTGACAGACACTCCAGGCATCGGCACGGTCCATGCGACCCAGCAGCAACTGAACACGATGGCGCAGAAGTGCATGGAGACACGCGAGAGCGTCGCGACCGGCATGGCGCAGCTCCTCGACCGGATCCAAGGGCTGAGCGGCGCGGGCATGGCCGGCACGGCCAACGCCGCGCTGCAGGGATCGTCGATCCAGCTCAACGAGGGCCTGACCAAGGTCCTGAACGCGCTGGACGAGCTCGCCGGCAAGATGAGTGACGCTTCGGCACGGTACGGCGTCCACGACGAGGACGCGGCCCAGGAGATCCAGGCCGCCGCGGCCGCCACCGGCGACAGCACCGTCATCAGCGTGCTGCGCGGCTGACAACGACGAGGCTGACAACGACGAGACTTTGCAGAGGTGGAATCTGATGGGCGGACCGAGCTACGGCGCTGACGGCACCATTACCTACAACTTCGGGCAGATCGCGGATGTCGCGGCCGCGATCGGCACCTATACGGGTGCGATGGAGGGCTCCCTGGAGGACCTCTACACCCAGTTCACGCAGCTCTTCGCCGCTGACTGGCACGGTGAGGCCGGGCAGGCGTGTGACCTGGCACGGCAGAAGTGGAACCAGGGCGCAAGCGAGATCAAGGCCGCGCTCACCCAGGTCGGGATCAAGCTGGGCGCCTCCGGTGAGCGCACGCAGTCGGTTGACA
>NZ_CAKJTO010000154.1:0-8285 GCF_917627405.1 Protofrankia sp. Cj5 | reverse complement strand
CTGTGCGCCCGCTGCCTTAACCCGGACCCGCAGTTCTGGGACCGCTGCCCGACCTGCCGGACGACCTGGCAGCTCAGCCCGCGCCCCTGCCAGCGCTGCACCCTCGACCGCCACGTGCGCGACCTCCTCGGCGACGGCACCGGGCAGGTCCGGGCGGACCTCGCCGTGCTGCACCAGGCGTTGGCCGGCGTCGAGCGCCCCGACACCGCCCTGGCCTGGCTGGCCCGGCCTGCCGTCCGGGCACTCCTCACCCAGATCGGCCGCGACCAGCGCCCCCTCACCCACGACGTCCTCGACGAGCTCCCGGCCGGCAAGACCCTCGCCCACCTGCGCAGCATCCTGGTTGCCGTGGGCACCCTACCCGCCCGCGACGAACGACTGGTCGGCCTCGAACAGTGGGCCACCGAGAAGATCAAAGCGCGTGCCGACCCGGCCGAACGCCGGATCCTGCACGGCTACGCGGTCTGGCACCACCTGCGCAGGCTCCGCGCCCGCCTGAACGGCGCCCCCACCACCCACCTACAGGCCCTCAACGTGCGCTGCCACATCACCGCCGCCGCCGACTTCCTGGACTGGCTGGCCAGCCACGACCTGGCGCTGCAGACCTGCATGCAGGCCGAGGTGGACCAGTGGAGGGCCGACCCGCACGCCCGCTACCGCGACGAGACGGGCCACTTCGTCCGCTGGGCCGTCGAGCACCGGCACGCCACCCGGCTGACCTTCGGCACCGCCCGCTGGGACGGCCCCCGCGGGCCGATCGACACCGAGAAACGCTGGGCCGACGCCCGCCGCCTCCTCCACGACGACACCCTGCCCCTCCCCGACCGGGTCGCCGGACTCCTCCTGCTGCTCTACGCCCAGCGCGTCGCCACCATCTGCGAACTCACCGTCGAGGACATCCACACCGACGGCGACCGTGTCGCGATCACCTTCGGTGCCGCGCCCGTCGTCCTGCCCGAACCGCTGGCCGGCCTCGTCCGCGACCTCCTCGCCACCCGCCGCAGCCATGCCGTGATCGGCGCCCCCGCCACCGTCGGGTGGTTGTTCCCAGGCGGCCGCCCCGGCCAGCCCATCGGCAACGACCGGCTCGGAGTCCGTCTCCAGCGCATCGGCCTCGCCCCCGGGCAGGACCGCTCCACCGCGCTGTTCACTCTCGCCACCGAACTCCCCGCCGCCATCCTCGCCCGCATGCTCGGCATCCACATCAGCGTCGCCGTCGCCTGGCAGCGGGCCGCCGCCGGGGACTGGACCACCTACGCCGCCGAGGTCAGCCACCGCATCGATCGGCCTACCCGAAATGGAACGGATCGGTAGGTAACAAGCGAAAATTAGACGTCGGGGGCGGTCTCCCCGGACGCCGGAAGATGCTGGCATTATGGCCGGGTGGTCACGGGGGCAGGCCCAGCGGAGGCAGACGACGCCGGCGGTCCCAGCGGGGTTGACTTTTTCGTCTCCTACGCGAGCGCAGACAGGGCCTGGGCTGAATGGATCGCCTGGCAGTTGGAGGACGCGGGCCACCGGGTACGCATTCAGGCGTGGGACTTCGGCGCAGGCGCCCACTTCGTCGCCGAAATGCAGCGGGCGACCCAGCAAACCGCCCGTACGGTCGCGGTGCTCTCGGCTTCCTACCTGGACTCGGCCTATGCCGGCGAGGAGTGGCAGGCGGCCTGGGCAAGCGACCCAGACGGCCAGCGCCGCAGCCTACTCGCTTTCCGCGTCGAGGACTGCAAGCGGCCGGGTCTCCTACGCCAGCTCGTCACCGCCGACCTGTTCGATGTCGACGAAGTCGCAGCCCGCCAGCGGCTGCTTGCCGCCGCGGAGAACGAACGCGGAAAACCCGCCACCGCGCCACCCTTCCCGGGCTCCGCAACTGTCGGGGGCAACACCATGCCCGATGCTGCGCCAACGTTCCCCGGCCGGTTGCCGGCAATATGGAACGTGCCTCATAGATTACCGACATTCACCGGCCGACAGCCGCTGCTGGAGCAAATTCACGCTGCCTTGGCCAAGGGCGGGGGCGCGTGGCAGTCACTGCGTTACACGGCCTGGGTGGAGTAGGGAAGACACAACTGGCCATCGAGTACGCCTGGCGGCATACCGGCGACTACACTCTAACCTGGTGGATCAATGCCGAACAGAACGACCTCATCGGCGACCAACTGGCCACACTCGCCCCACGGCTCGGGCTACCGGCCACCGGAACGGTCGCCGACGCCACCGAAGTTCTCGCGGCCCTCGCCCGCAGGACCGACTGGCTGCTGCTCTTTGATAACGCCACCACCGCAGCGGAGCTGAGATCGTGGCTGCCAGCCAGCCCCACCGGCCACGTACTGATCACCTCCCGCAACCCGGTGTGGGGTAACCTGAGCGTCCCGGTCGAGATCGATGTGTTCACTGAAGACGAGGCCGTGACATTTCTCAGGGACCGGGTACGCGTCCTCGCCGACGATGCACAAGCAGGGCTGGCTGCGGCCCTGGCATGCGAGTTGGGCTGGTTACCCTCGCGATGGAACAGGCCGCAAGCTATCTGGAGACCACAGGCCTCCCACCCGCCGCTTACCTCGACCGGTTCCGGTCCCGGCGAGCGACGATGCTCGTCCGAGGAGAGGACCTTGCCTACGGCGGAACCATTGACACCTGCTGGACCTTGGCGCTCGAGCAGCTCCAAGGCACCGTGCCCTCCGCTGCCGGTCTTCTGGAGCTGGCTGCATTTTGCGGCCCCGACCCGATTCCGCTGGCCTGGATACTCCCCGACCGGGTGGATGGCGCGCTGCAGACCGCCGCCGCAGAGGGCGACCTCGACGATGTAGTCGCCGCAATCCGGCGTTACGGCCTCGCCCGCCGCACGGGCAACAGCGTCCAGCTCCACCGATTGGTACAGGCCGTCATCCGCGCCCACCTGCCCACCGAGCGCCAAGCCGCCGTCGCCGCGCAGGCCCGCGGTCTGCTCGCCGCGGTTGTGCCGGGCACAGACTCAACCGATCCGGCTGGATGGCCCGACTGGGCTACTCTGGCACCCCACGCGCTCGCCGCGCCCGCTTTACACGACCCCGCGTCGGCCAGCGAAAACTGCGACAAAGCCCGGCGGCTACTGCTAAAAACTGGCGACTACCTTTGGGCCCGGGGCGACTACCATGCAGCCCACCGACTTGCCGCCGACCTCCATCAACGATGGACCCCCATTCTCGGCGCCGACCACCCCGACGTCCTCGCTTCGGCACACAATCTCGCCCGCGACCTTTACAACCTCGGCCAATACCAGGCTGCGAAGGACCTGGCCGAAGACACCTTGACTCGCCGACGGCGCGTGCTCGGTGCCGACCACCACGACACCCTGACCACGGCGTACTACCTCGGCTTCGACCTACGCGCACTCGGCGACCATCAGGCCGCACGCATGCTGAACGAGGACACCCTGACCCGTCGCCGCCGCCTGCTCGGCGACGACCACCACGACACCCTCACCTCAGCGAATAGCCTCGCCCACGACCTGCGCGCCCTCGGCGACTACGGCGCGGCCAGAAAACTGGCCGAGGACACGCTCGCCCGCCGACGGCGCCTGCTCGGCGCCGACCACCCAGACACCCTGAACTCGGCACACTCCCTGGCCCGGGCGCTCTACGCACTCGGTGATCATCAAGCCGCACGCAGTTTGAACGAGGACACCCTGGCCCGTCGCCGCCGCCTGCTCGGCGACGACCACCCTTACACCCTGATCACAGCACATAACCTCGCGCGCACCTTGCGCGCACTCGGCGACCTTCAGGCTGCAAGAGAGCTGGCCGAAGAGACCCTGGCCCGTCGTCGCCGCCTGCTCGGCGACGATCATCCTCACACTCTGACTTCAGCGCGTGACCTCGTTCGCCTCCTGTCCGCCCTCGGCGATCATCGGGCAGCCCAGGCGTTGAAGGACGGGTTTCTGCGCAACCCACGCGACCAGAACTAGATCGCAAGATGTCATGTGGATCGGCGACAGCTGTCGAGTACAGCGCAGCGCCGGTCGGGCACTTCGTAGTCGGACGACCGCGGGGTGGCGCTGGGCCGGCGGCCATCGCCTCCTTGGCCGCAGGGGTGCCTGTCTCACTATCCGGCCGAGTGCACATGCCAACGTCGGCTCCCAGGCTTGCTACCAGACGGCATCAGACGGCATCAGACGGCATCAGACGGCTCCGGATCATAGTCCAGCGATGATCCGGAGAGCATTCGGACAGTTCCAATATCCGACTGTGCCGTTAGCCGTCTACCCCGAGGAGGTGATCAACGGGCATCGGGCGTTCATCGCCCGCCGCCGCGCGTTACGGCCCAGCGAGGAGTACCGCACCCCGACCGACGAGGAATGGAACCAGTTCATCGGCCACTTCGAGCACCGCAAGGTCTCCGTCGGTGACTGCGGCCGCTCCTACGACACCCCCTGCATCCACGAGCACAGCTGCTTGCGCTGCCCACTGCTACGGCCAGACCCGGCCGCCCGCGACCGTCTCACCCAGATCCGCGACAACCTCGTTGCCCGCATCGCCGAAGCCGAAACCCACCACTGGCTCGGTGAAGCCGAAGGACTCAAGGTCAGCCTCGCCGGAGCCCACGCCAAGCTCGCCCAGATGGACCAGATCATCAACCAACGTCGACAGGCCGTGCAGCTGGGCATCCCGGCCTTCGCCGAGGCGGCCGGCCGCGCCAGCACAAACCCACCACCCACAAACCATCGCAATCCATGACCTGTCACATCAGGCAAAACGACTGCTTCGGAACATTTTCTAGTTCGGAGAAGACGCCCGCGACGCGTTCATCATCGCCGACGCGGGCCGTACCATGCCGCACACCCTGCGCGACCTCGCTCCCGACGACGACACCCGGGCCGAGCGGGAGATGCTCGCCGGTTTCGATGACGACCTCGCCCAGGAGGTAACCCGCACCAGCAACCGGCTGCGTGGCCTGCTCACCCAGATCCATCCCTCGCTGGAACGCGTGCTGGGGCCCCGCCTGGACCACCCGGCCGTGCGCACCCTGCTGGAACGCCACGGTTCCCCAGCCCAGATTCGCAAGGCCGGACGCCGCCGCCTGGTGACCCTGCTGCGGCCCCAGGCACCGCGCATGGCCGAACGCCTGGTAGAAGACATCGTCGCCGCCCTGGACGAGCAGACCGTGACAGTACCCGGCACCGACGCGGCGACGCTGATCATCCCCAGCCTGGCCCGTTCCCTGACCGCCGTCTATGACCAGCGGAAACTCCTCGCGGAACGGATCGAACAACTCCTGGAGGCCCACCCTCTTTCCAAGGTCCTGACCTCCATGCCCGGTATCGGGGTCAGGACCGCCGCCCGCATCCTCATCGACGTGGGGGACGCCAGCAGCTTCCCCACCGCCGGGCACCTGGCCGCCTACGCCGGTCTCGCCCCGGCCACCCGAACATCGGGCTCTTCCATCCGCGGGGAACACCCCTCCCGACGCGGCAACAAACAACTCAAACGCGCCTTCTACCTCGCCGCGTTCGCCTCTCTACGCGAACCCGCGTCCCGGGCCTACTACGACAAGAAACGCGCGGAAGGCAAACATCACGTCGCTGCCCTCACCTGCCTCGCCCGACGCCGGATCGACGTGCTCTACGCGATGCTCCGCGATGGGACCTTCTACCAGGCCCCGACCCTCTCACCGGCTTGACGCAGGACATAGGGGCACCTTTTCCTCGGTCCGGCTCTTCTGCCCGTCCCCGCCGGTGGCCTTCTCCAGCGCCGCCAGCACGTCGGCGCTCACCCAGGCACCAGCGGCGTCCTGGTGGGCCCGGACCGTGGTGGAGTCCACGCTCACCAGCGACAGGTCGACCTCGCCCCGCCGGGCGGCCTCGGTGAGCACGGCCTCGAACAGAGCCTGGAACACCCCGGCGTCACGCCACTGCCGGAACCGGTTCGACACCGTCGACCAGGCACCGAACACCGCCGGCATCTCCCGCCACTGGGCACCGGTCCGAAACCGCCACACCACACCCTCGAACTGCCCCCGCAGTCCGTGTGGGTACGGGCCTTACTCGCCGATCGGCAGGTACGGCCGGATGAACTCCCACTCCTCATCGCTGAGCTGCGCACGCGTCACACCAAACGATCTACCGGCCCGGCAACGGCAACGAGCCCGGAACCAACCGAGAGATCACAACGAGATACACGACCTAGCACACCCAGTAGGCGTACCGTCGCCATCCGCCGATCGACCGGGATCCTCATCCACACCCGGGACTGGGGGGCTCGATTCCGTCACCGGACATCCAGACCCACCCCCTGCCTCATCCGCCGGGGACCGCAGCCGCTCGACCAGATCGACCAACCGCAGCAATGCCTCCACACCGATTATCGCCCCGCCATGCGAGGAGACACCCGGTTCAGGAGCATCATGGGTGGTGCACTGAACAGGACTACAAGCAGGTCAAACACGAACTCGGCTGGGCCGATTTCCAGGTCCGCTCCGCCACCGCCATCCAGCGGCACTGGACCCTGGTGAACTGCGCGTTCAGCCTGTGCTGGCACGACAGCACCACCCCAGCCGAGCCCCCCACACCCAGCCCACCCGACGACAACCCACAACCGGTCCGCAGCGGCACACCACTGTCCTGGCCAGTCAGCCTCCGGCAGGTCCGCGCCTGCCTGACCCCACTCCATCTCCTGCTCCGGATCTGGCAGGCCTGGACCACCACCCCGATACCCCACCCGCTCCGCGAACTGATCGACATGCTCGCCGCCGGACACCGGCTCTGCCTCTACCTACCCCCATAGATCACAGATCATGAAATGCTGATCACAACAAACCACCGACAGCTACCCTGTTTTCATCGTTGCCTCCCGGGTATTGCTCCGATCGGTTCATCGGCGAATCGATCCGGTTCGCCGATGAACCGAGGTCCGATTCCAAATTCCAGGGGGGAGCGAGGCCAGGCCCGCCGGGGCCTACAAGCGTCCGGCTGCAGCCAGGTTCCTGCGGCCCCAGTACGTGGTCTGTCTTGCGGGGGTGTGCTTTGCCTTTCAATCCTAACCAACCTGTTCCCAGTCTCAATGTCACGATCACAACAGGCAGCGATGACGTCCGATCGCAGAGCCACGTCTACGGCCACGTAGGTCTAACGAAGGCAGCCGCTGTCGTCGAGCAGACAGCGGACCTGAACCAGGGCGCCAACTGGCCAAATAACTCGACGAATACTGCGACGATGAGACTGCCGTCATGGGTATCGCTCGGAGATATCCGGTATTTCCGAGTCAGCTTCACTTCGGGGCAGCCTGACCCCTTGAGCACAGAAGACAACTGGAACATGGAGAGCATCACCGTGACATACCCTACGGACGGAGATAGCGCAACCCCTCTTTTCGAGGACAGCGGTGACCCGCTACAGCGCTTCGACGGGAAGCACTCATCCTGGACTGAGATCCTTCTCTGATTACCGATCGGCCGCATTTGCCCTCGGTTCGCAAGGTCCGGCAGACGATTCGGCTCGCCGGGCCGCCTCCACCCGTTAACGAGAACAATAGCGAACTGAGTCTTTCCCAGCAACGATGAGCGACGCCGCGTCACCGTCGCTGATGGTGAGGCGCTGTTGCATCGGCAGATTCCGCTGTCCTGCGGCGGCCGTTCGGTCTGATCGAGTGATGCGTCGATGTCGTGCCGCCCACCGGTTCCGGCGTCGGAGTTCGCGGGGTTCCGGTTCCCGCCCGAGGTGATTGTTCTGGCGGTGGTACCTGCGGTTCGCCCTGTCGTACCGCGATGTGGAGGAGCTCCTCGCCGAACGCGGCCTCGAGGTCGATCACGTCACGGTCTACCGGTGGGTGCAGCGCTTCACGCCCTCGCTGGTCGAGGCCGCCCGGCCGCGCCGACACCGGCCTGGAGACAGATGGTTCGTCGACGAGACCTACGTCAAGATCTCCGGCCGGTGGGCCTATCTGTACCGGGCGGTCGACCAGCACGGCCAGGTCATCGACGTCCTGGCCAATGCCCGTCGTGACCAGGCCGCCGCCCGCACGTTCTTCATCCGGGCGCTGGCGCATGGGCGCCGGCCAGTCGAGGTCACGACCGACAAGGCACCGGTCTACCCGCGGCTCCTCGACGAACTCCTACCCGAGGCCTGCCACGTCGACGCCGCCGGGGAGAACAACCGGATCGAAGCCGACCACGGCCGGCTCAAAGCCCGGCTCCAACCCATGTGCGCTCTGAAACGCCTCCGCTCCGTCCAGACCATCAGCGCCGGACACGCCTTGCTCCAGAACCGGTCGCCGCCGGGTAGGCCAGCAACCGCGGGGACCAGGCGCAAC
>NZ_CAKJTO010000153.1:0-8380 GCF_917627405.1 Protofrankia sp. Cj5 | reverse complement strand
CCGGCCTGGGCGTGCCGCAGCGGCTGAGCGCATGGGCCGGCACCCTCGGCGGCTTCGGCGGCTTCGCGGCATCCGCCCGGGGGAGGGCAGCGGTAAGCGCGGGCATGCTCGGTATAGCCCTCATCGTGCCGCTGGGCCTGTCCACAGCGGCCGCTCAGTCGCTCGTCACCGACGTCGGGATCTACGCCCTGCTCGCGCTGGGCCTGAACGTGGTGGTCGGCTACGCCGGCCTGCTCGACCTCGGCTATATCGCGTTCTTTGCGATCGGGGCCTACACGACCGCCTACTGCACGTCCCGGACAGCCATGCCCTGGCACTCGCCGATCATTCTCAACCCGTTCGTCGTGGTCCCGATCGCGGTGGTCGCGGCGATGGTCGCCGGGGTGGCTCTCGGCGGGCCCACGCTGCGGCTGCGCGGGGATTATCTGGCCATCGTGACGTTGGGGTTCGGCGAGATCATCCAGCTGCTCGCGAACAACCTCGACGGTGTCACGGGCGGCTCGCGCGGAGTGTTCGGCGTGCCACCGCTATCCTTGGACGTCGGGAAGTTCCACTATGCCTGGGGCCTGGCGCCACTGCCGTACTACTACCTCCTGCTCGCCATCATCACTGCGGTGATCGTGCTGTTCGGCCGGCTGGAACGGTCGCGCGTCGGCCGGGCCTGGGCGGCAATCCGGGAGGACGAGTTCGCGGCCGAGATCTCGGGCGTCGCGACGGTACGGATGAAGCTGCTCGCGTTCTCGATCGGCGCGTCTGTTTCGGGTTTCGCGGGTGTGCTCTTCGCGACCAAGCAGTTCTTCAACCCGCAGACCTTCAGCTTGCAGGCGTCGATCCTGGTCCTCACCATCGTGATTTTCGGCGGGATGGGCTCCCGGTTTGGCGTGGTGCTCGGTGCTGTGGTCCTCCAGGGGCTGGCGTTCTTCCTGCGCGATGTGGTGCCCCCGACCGATCGGTACATCTATTTCGGGATGATCGTGGTCATTATGATGATCTTCCGGCCGCAGGGCCTGCTCCCGCCACGGCGACGTGAGCGGGTCGGCGTGGCGCTCCCCGACTCCGACGACGCGGGTGTCCCGGGCGTCGGGGGAGCGCTCCCGGTCGGTGGGCAGGCCGGATGAACGACATGCCGATCAGGGCTCCCAGCGTCGATGGCGGCAGCGCTGGTCTGGTGCTCGACGTGCGCGAACTCGTGCTCCGCTTCGGGGGAGTCACCAGCCTGGATGGGGTGTCGCTACGCCATGAACGCGGCCAGATCCTCGCGGTGATCGGTCCGAACGGCGCGGGCAAGACATCGCTGTTCAACTGCCTGACGGGCGTCTACCGTCCGCAGAGCGGCGGTGTCACGCTGTGGGGGCGTGACGGATCTCCCATCAACCTGCTCGGCCGCCGGCCCCATATGATCAACAGGCTCGGGCTGGCCCGGACGTTCCAGCACACCCGGCTGTTCGGCGGGCTGAGCGCGCTCGCCAACGTCCAGATCGGAGTGGAGGGACGGGAGCGCCCGGCGGCACTGCGGGTGATGCTCGCCACCTCTGGCGTCCGGCACGCCGAGGCTCGCGGCGTGCGGCGGGCCATGGAACTGCTCGCCTTCGTCGGTCTGGCCCACCGCGCGCACGTCCCGGCCGCCACGCTCGCCTACGGGGAGCAGCGTCGCCTCGAGATCGCGCGGGCGCTGGGCAGCGGCCCGTGCCTGCTGCTGGTGGACGAACCGGCGGCCGGCGCGAACACGGCCGAGAAGAACGAACTGGCCGGGCTGCTGCGGCGGATCGCCGCGGACGGGATCTCCGTGATGCTGATCGAACATGACATGGGCCTGGTGATGAGCGTGGCCACGGACGTGGTCGTGCTTAATTTCGGCCGGGTCATCGCCAGCGGCCCGCCGGCCCGGGTCCAGCGGGCCCCGGCGGTGCGTGAGGCGTACCTGGGCACGGCCGCGGCTGCCCCCGCCGACAGCGGCAGCGACACGAGCGGCATCCCGGACGGCATCGACGGCATCCCGGACGGTATTGCTGATGCGCGCGGCGGCTGTTGATGGCGCTCGAGCTCACCGGCGTGGAGGTCCGCTACGGCTCGGTGACCGCGCTGCGTGGGGTGAGCCTGCGGGTCGAGACCGGCGAGGTGGTGGCCCTGCTGGGGGCGAACGGCGCGGGTAAGACCACGACGCTGCGAACGGTGTCGGGGCTGTTGCGCCCGGCGTCGGGGGAGGTGTCGCTGGACGGTGAGCGGCTTTCGGGCCTGCCGGCGCACGAGATCGTCGCGCGTGGCGTCAGTCATGTGCCGGAAGGCCGCGGGGTGTTCCCGGTCATGTCCGTCCAGGAGAACCTGTTGATGGGCGCCTACCGGGATCGCCGCTGGGTGCGTGGGGACATCGACCGGGTGTTCACGATGTTTCCGCGGCTGGCCGAGCGCCGCGGGCAGGCCGCGGGAAGCCTTTCCGGCGGCGAGCAGCAGATGCTGGCCATCGGCCGGGCGCTCATGGCGCGGCCTCGCGTGCTGCTGTTGGACGAGCCGTCCATGGGGCTCGCGCCGTTGGTCGTCGCCACGATCTTCGCGGTCATCAGTGAGATCAACAGTACCGGCGTGTCCATGCTCCTGGTGGAGCAGAACGTCCATCAGGCCCTGACGGTCGCGGATCGCGGCTATGTGCTGGAGACAGGCCGGATGGTGTTGGACGGTCCGGCGGGCCTGCTGCGCGCGGACGACCGCGTTCGGCGGGCTTATCTGGGCGAAGACGTTGTCTGAGTGGCCGGTATCGCGCGCGGCCGGGGGACGCGGGATCGAACCGTGTACCCAGCGGCACATAAAGCTGTAGATGAATAAGTGAAACCCGGAACGGTCTTTGGTGCCGTCCACACCTTCCCCGTGCATGGACGTTATCTACTCGTCCGCCCCGGGCCCCACCGGCAAGACGCTAAGGCGTAACCGATGGCCACGTCAATGCACCGGGCGGACGGCTTGGCCAGTTCTCGCTCACTGTCTTCCCCGTGGCCTTCCCCCAGTGTTCCCGCCCTTCTTCGCGACGTGACCGGTGACACGTTCACACATCCGTCTTTGTGATCGAATACGGCCCGCGGGCGTACTGACCACCGTGGCATCCGGACGCGCGGGAAGTACTGTGATCGCGTACTCGGAAGCCGGCCGGTGGCCGTGCGGTCAGCTGAATAGTGGTCATCCGGACAGCATCAGCCGGATATCGGCGGTGGCAGGTACCCGGCTGCCGCGAATCCGCGTGGGGACACCCGTTACCGTCCCGGCCGGGACACACCGATACCCGGTGGCACCGGATACGAGATCCCGCTCCGGTGCCGCAGCCGTCTGTCCGGCTCGCGCCGACCGGGCGGCGCCTCGCGCCATGGCTCCCCTGTCGGAGGCTGTCCATAGACTCGTGTCGTGTCCGCCACAACCGCGAGCCCCGACAACCCGACAACCCGCGGCTCCGCGCGTTCGGCTGCTCGGCCGGCGCCGGCCGCAGCCCGGCCCGTGCTCGACGACGGTGAGCCGCGGCTGCTCCTGCTCGACGGCCACTCCCTGGCCTACCGGGCGTTCTTCGCGCTCCCGGTCGAGAATTTCGCCACCACGACGGGGCAGCCGACCAACGCGGTCTACGGGTTCACGTCAATGTTGATCAATGTGCTGCGCGACGAGCGCCCCACCCATGTGGCGGTGGCCTGGGACCTGCCGACGCCCACGTTCCGGCACCTGCAGTACGAGGAGTACAAGGCCGGGCGTGCCGAGGCCCCCGAGGACTTCGTCGGGCAGGTGAGCCTGATCCAGCAGGTGTGCGACGCACTCGCCGTGACCGGGGTCAGCGCCGCTGGCTACGAGGCCGACGACGTCATCGCGACACTCGCGGCTGAGGGCGCGGCCGTGGGCATGCGGGTGTTGGTTGTCACCGGTGACCGTGACGCGCTGCAGCTTGTCACCGACCAGGTGACGGTACTGATGACCCGGCGCGGAATCAGCGACATGACCCGGTTCACCCCGGCGGAGGTCGAGGCCAAGTACGGGCTCACCCCGGTGCAGTACCCGGACTTCGCCGCGTTGCGCGGCGACCCGTCGGACAACCTGCCGTCGGTACCCGGCGTAGGGGAGAAGACCGCCACCAAGTGGATTCAGCAGTTCGGCTCGCTGGCCGAACTCGTCGACCGGGCGGACGAAGTCGGCGGCAAGGTGGGCGGATCGCTGCGCGCGCACCTTGCCAGCGTGATCCGCAACCGGACCCTGACCGAGCTCGCCCGTGACGTGCCGCTGGAGCTCTCCCCCGCCGACCTGCGGCTGCGCCCGTGGGACCGTGAAGCCGTCCACCAGCTCTTCGACACCCTCCAGTTCCGGACGCTGCGGGAACGGCTGTACACGGCGCTGGCCACGGTCGAACCCGCGGCTGAGGAGGGTTTCGAGGTGGCCACGCGGGTCCTGGGGCCCGGCGAGGTGCCCGCATGGCTGGCCGAACATGCCCATGGCGGCGGGCGCGTCGGCCTGTACATCCGGGGGAGCTGGGGGCGGGGCACCGGCATCGTCACCGCGCTCGCGCTGGCCACCATCGACGGCGCCGGTGCCTGGATCGACCCAGCCGAGCTCACCGTGGCCGATGAGAACGCGCTGGCGCGGTGGGCCGCCGACGCTGACCAGCCCAAGGCCGCGCATGACGTCAAAGGCCCGATGTCGGCGCTTGCCGCCCGTGGCCTGTCTCTCGCGGGTGTCACCAGCGACACCGCGCTCGCGGCCTACCTCGCGCTGCCCGGCCAGCGCGGCTTCGACCTGGCCGATCTCGTGCTGCGCTATCTCCGGCGTGACCTGCGCGCGCAGGGGTCTGACACCGGGCAGCTGACCATCGACGGATCAGACGAGGCGGACGCGGCCGCCGCGGACGTCGTGCGGGCCCGTGCCTGCCTTGAGCTCGCCAACGTGCTCGACGCGGAGCTGGTCCGGCGCGGTGCCACCGCGCTCCTGCACGACGTGGAGCTGCCGCTCGTCGGCGTGCTGGCCGGGATGGAGCGGGCCGGTATCGCCGCTGACACCGATCATCTGATGGAACTCCAGAAGCACTACGCCGCTGAGGTCGCCGCGGTGTCCGGGCAGGCTCATGAGATTGTCGGGCGCCCATTCAACCTCAGCTCACCCAAGCAACTACAGGTGATTCTGTTCGACGAGCTGGGCCTGCCGAAGACCAAGAAGATCAAAACTGGCTACACCACCGACGCGGACGCGCTGGTCTGGCTTGCCACCCAGGCCGACCATCCGCTACTGGCGGTACTTCTGCGCCACCGTGACGTCGCTCGGATGCGTACCGTGGTGGACTCGCTCATCCCGATGATCGACGATGCCGGTCGTGTCCACACGACCTTCAACCAGATGATTGCGGCGACCGGCCGGTTGTCCTCGACCGACCCGAACCTGCAGAACATCCCGATCCGCACGGCCGAGGGCCGTCAGATCCGCCGGGCGTTCATCGTCGGCGCGGGTTATGAGTCCCTGTTGACGGCCGACTACTCCCAGATCGAGATGCGCATCATGGCGCACCTGTCCGGCGACGCGGGACTGATCGAGGCGTTCGCCTCCGGCGAGGACCTGCACACCTATGTGGCGGCCCAGGCGTTCGGCCTGCCCGTGGACGCGGTCGACCCGGAGCTGCGCCGCCGGATCAAGGCCATGTCCTACGGGCTGGCCTACGGCCTGTCGGCGTACGGGCTTGCCAGCCAGCTCGGCATCCATCCGGAAGAGGCCCGCGCACAGATGGAGACGTACTTCGCCAGATTCGGTGGGGTACGGGACTTCCTCCGTGGGGTGGTCGAGCAGGCCCGCGCGGACGGCTACACACAGACGATCATGGGACGTCGCCGTTACCTTCCGGACCTCACCAGTGACAACGCGCAGCGTCGGCAGATGGCCGAACGGATGGCGCTCAACGCTCCCATCCAGGGGTCCGCGGCGGACATCATAAAGATCGCTATGTTGGGCGTCGACCGGGCGCTGCGGGACCGCCGGCTGCGGTCGCGGCTGTTGCTCCAGGTCCATGACGAGCTTGTCCTGGAGATCGCTCCGGGCGAGCGGGCCGAGGTCGAGGCACTGGTGCGGGCCGAGATGGGGACGGCCTACCAGCTGTCGGTACCTCTTGATGTCAGTGTCGGTTGCGGCCTGACCTGGGACGACGCCGCCCACTGACCTGCCGGGTGCCGTCAGCCGAGCTGCTGCCGGGGTGCCGGCCTGTCGCCGCTGTCCGCAGCCGCCGCCCGGTGTCAGGTCACGCCCGGTGTCAGGTCACGCCCGGTGTCAGGTCACGCCGATGCGGCGGCATTGTCACTGGGGTGTGCATACAGGATCTTCGATCAGCCACAGCTGTCCTGTAGACCCGCCAAACCCGTGGGCTGGCGGGTTACATCCGCGTCGCTGAGGCTCACAGTGTAACTGTGAGCAGTTTTCGGGCAGTTATCCCGTGGGGTATCCGGTGGCGCCTTCCCCGGTACCGTGGGTATCCGTTGTGGATCAGGTGGGGGTTGACATGAGCCTTCCGCCTTTCACGGATCAACGACGATTTCTGATCATACTTTCCGCCGGGGGCCTCTTCTTTTTCCTCGTTCTCGCGCTGCTCCCCCGGTCGCCAGGGCAGAACCAGCTGGGGACGTGGCTCGCGGTAGCGATAAGCACGGCCAACCTGGCTGTCGCGCTGCTGCTGGCACGCATGCGGCCGACTGTCCACCACGTTCTGGTGGTCACCTCGGTTCTTGCGATAACGATCGCGCTGTGTGACAGTACCGACGGCCGTGACTCCGACCTGTACCTGCTCTGGTACTCCTGGATCGCGGCATGCGGGGCAATGGTGCGCAGGCTGTGGGAGGCGGTCGCCCACGCCGTACTCATCAGCGCGGGGGCCGTGGCCGCTTTCGCGGTCGAGGGAGACCTCGGGGCCGCGATACCCGCGGTCGTGATGACTGTCTTCAGCATCACCGCGACAACCCTGGTGGTGTACGGATTCGGCCGCTGGAGCCAGCTCCTGGTGGATCGAGATCCACTGACTGGCCTCGCGAACCGGGCCGGACTGGCTCGGGTGGCCCAGCCCGCGCTCGCCGCCGCGCTTGCCGCGGGTCGTGACGCCGTCCTGGTGCTTCTTGATATCAACCGGTTCCGTGAGGTCAACGACGCTCTCGGTCATTCCGCTGGGGACCGGCTGCTTCAGGCTATCGCGGTGCAGCTACGCGGCGTACCCGCGGATCCCGCGTTCACCGGTCGTATCGGCAGTGACGAGTTCGCGGTGGTCATGTACGGGGCCGATCTGCCGGCTGAGCTCGCGGCCACGCATGATCAGATGCGTGCGATCGGCCGGATGGTGATCAGCCAGATCGCTGGCCCGTTCCGGATCGACGGCGTCGAGGTCGAGGTCGAGGCCAGCGCGGGTGTCGCGGCCGCCCCGCTGCACGGAACGAGTCTTGACGCGCTGCTACCGGCCGCGGATGCGGCGCTGCACGCGGCCAAACGGGATGGTGAACGGGTCGGTGTGTGGGATCCGGGTATGGCCGGCGTCCGGCCGTGGGAACTGGCCATGCACGCTCAGTTGCGGGCCGCTGTCGCCAGTGGTGAGCTGCGCCTCCACTACCAGCCGCTGCGGTCTGCGCGGACCGGCCGCATCGCCGGTGTCGAGGCGCTCCTGCGCTGGGCGCACCCGGACCGCGGGCTGCTGGCACCCGAGGCGTTCCTGCCCATGGCGGAACGGTCCACTTTGATCATTGATGTGACCGAATGGGTACTGAACGAGGCGCTGCGCCAGTGTGCCGACTGGGCCTTGGCCGGTCGCCACGTACCGGTGTCGGTGAACCTCTCGGCGCGGATGCTCGTCCGCGACGATCTCCCCAGCCTGGTTTCGCAGACGCTGTCCGCGTATGGCCTGCCGGCCGACGTCCTGACACTGGAGATCACGGAGAGTGCGCTGGTCACCCAGCCTGCGCGGGCCGCGGCGATGCTGCGGGAGCTGCGTACCCGCGGAGTGAAGCTGTCGCTGGATGACTTCGGAACAGGGTACAGCTCGATGGAGATCCTCAAGGCGCTGCCGTTCGACGAGGTGAAGATCGACCGGGGGTTCGTCTCCGGCGCGCATGGGAGCCTGCCCGACGCCGCGATCGTCTGTGCGGTCCTGGACCTGGGCCACCGCTTGGGCCTGCGGGTCGTCGGCGAGGGCGTCGAGGACGCCCGCGCCCTGCGGATGCTGATGGAGCTCGGTTGCGACATTCTTCAGGGAGAGGCGATATCACGGCCGCTGCCGCCATCCCCTGAGCTGCTGGCGCTGTTCACCGCGGCGGCCTCCGTGGCTGGCGCGGACGCCCCCGTTCCGCCCGCGGCCGCGGACGGCCCAGGCACGCCTGCGGGAGACCGGCACTGACCCGGTGAC
>NZ_CAKJTO010000152.1:0-8644 GCF_917627405.1 Protofrankia sp. Cj5 | reverse complement strand
TCCACATAAATAGTCGAAATGCCTCTATATCTGTCGCACGGCAGGAACTTTCCGAGTCGGATTGAAACCGGGCAGTGTTGAATAGCAGGTTGGCTGCCGCAGTCGCACGGCAGGAACTTTCCGAGTCGGATTGAAACTCAACAAAACATATGTACGTTGGCTTTGAGCGTCGCACGGCAGGAACTTTCCGAGTCGTGACCCCATCCGATGCTGCCGGTGATCTATACCGGGGCAGTGGATGGGTGTTGCGACTCCGGTCCGTGAGCAGCGAGCGATCCATGATCGGCGCGTGTTTGTCGTTGTGTACGGTTTTTACCCGGATCGGCGTGCCTAACAACAAACATGCGCCGATCATGATGGCAATCAATGCTGGCCGGCCGCATTTTTCCTGCTGTCAGGTCACGTATTGTCACGTGAGCTACGTTCAAGTAAGAGTGTCCGGCAATAGGGGTGTGGGTCAGGGAGCGGGGCTGGGGTGCGTGCATCGCGAGGCGGCGGAGAGAGTCACCGGAGGTGGTGGGTGGTGACCGACGAGCCGGGGTACCTGTGCATCGCGCAGTGATGGACGGGGAGCGATGACGCGAGGCGCTTACCTCATAGGTAGGGGCCAGCAGGTTGAAGCCGGCCCAGCGCGGCCCGAGGCGGTCCACGAGCTGGGACGTTTCCTTGACGCCCAGGCCCAAGGCTTCGGCGTCGAGGATGCCGACATTGAATCCCTGGGCGGCGGCGTAGGTGGCGATATAGGCCATACCCAGCACGGGCAACGTGAAGTCGTTGACTCGGGGGCGCAGGCCGTAATCGCGGAGCGGCGCGTTGATAAAGATGGCGTCGAGGGGGTGGTTTGGGTTGGCGCCGCGGACGGCGGCGTCATCCGATGTCTCCATGGCGTGATCCCCAGGCGAGGGTGAGAAGCGTAAGCGTGGAAAGGTGTTCTCCGGCCAGATGCCGCCACTGGGCGCCGAAGGCGCGTTCGTTATGGAACCAGTGATGCGAAGGAGTAGCGCGCCCCGCCCACGTACGTACCGCCAGATCGGCGTAGGGGTACAGGCCCCAGTCGTTCGTGTAGTCGGCCACGGCCGCGCCGGCCGTCCACGGGCCGATGCGCCGCACGCTTTGCAGTTCGTCAACCAGGGCGGGCCAAGACAGGCGGCTCCAGGTGGTGCCGTGCTCCACGTAGGCCGCCGCGGCAGCCTGCAAAGCCGGCCGCTTGAAGGCCAAGCCGATTTCAGTAAACTGCACGTCGGTCAGACTGAGGACTGTTTCGGCTGTAGGAAAGAGGCTGTAGAAATCGCCGTCTGGCAGCGCCACCCGCTCGCCGTGGACCGCACACAGTGCCCGGAATAGCTTCTTGGACTGCCCCGCCCGGATGACCTGGCGCAGGATGCCGGTGGCCAGAGCCTCCCACAGCGACGGATTGCGCAAGCGTCCAACCAGGCCGAGGCCGGTCAGCTCCTTCGCCAGGGCCGGCACTTCATCGGCCGCGCCGTCCGGCAAGCTGAACACGTCGGCACCCGACTCCGCAGCCTGTCCGCTAAGGCCGGTGAGAGTGAGCCGGTCATTTTCGACCTGGGCCAGCACCAGGCCGTCCGGGACGGCCAATACTCGCCGGGCTCCTTTTTCGGTCGGCAGCCAGGCGGGTATTCGGTCATCCAGCGATCGGCGGTGAGCATGGCAGCGAAACTCCAAGATGGGGAAGCGTACATAGCGATCATTGGCAACGCTAGTATCTCATGGGCCACTCCGGGGAAGGTGGGCATCTAGGTTCCGTAGGCCGCTCATACCCATTCCAAAACCGCCAGATCATCAAAGAACCGCGCCGTATCAGTTCGGGCGACGGCGGGACGACGATACGGCAAATCAGGCGCTGGGGGTTCGACACAGGGCCGAGGTGGGAGCCTCAATCTGGCACCACGTCACCTTGCCCTGGCCGATGGGGGATGGATAGTAGGCGGCGGCCAGGCTCAGGGCCTCGACAATATGAAGGCGTGCTTGGTGAGCTGGTCGGTGAGCCGGTCAATTTCGGCTTCGTCCGCGTGTTCCAGGCTGATATACCCGTACACCGGAGCCGGCCCGCTCTGAGGTGCGCAGCCGGGCGAGCGCAACCGTGTCTGGCCCGGTAGCGTCAGCAGGTCTCACCGTGATGTTTGGTCCGGGGTCGGGTCCGTCCATGGCTTCCTCCGTTTAAGGTCATGCCGTCTGGCTGACGCCCGAGGCCGGGGAGATGGCCTCGGTCCGACCTCGGGCGCCCTGCGTGTCAGCGTGAGCGGCCCCAGCGGGGGCGACCATGCCGCCTCGCGTATGACGGCCATACATCCGGCCGCCGGGACTCCACCCGTCGGTGACGGACCAGGACTTACACTGCTCCGTAGCGCACCGGGATGACCACGAGCGGGGGCAGGTCGGACGAAACATGGACGCCGCACCGGCCCGCTACTGCCAGACCTGTGGGAGCCGCTTGGCCCGGGACAACGCCGGGTCCGCGTGCGGTCCGTGCGAGCGCCGCCAGCACCAGCGCCACTCCCAGCCCCCGACGGTGCCGGCCCACTTCTGGCAGACCGATCAACTTCGGGACGCCTTCGCAGCCCAACATATGGGGCTGGTTTCGGCGGCCTACCGGCTCAACCCGCACCACCGGCGGCCGATCAGCCAGGAGCGTCTGGGAAGCTGGCTCGGTCTGACGCAGGCCCAGGTGAGCCGAATCGAGAGCGGCCCGGCGATCCGGGACCTGGACCGGCTGACCCACTGGGCTCGGACGCTGGGGCTTCCTCCTCACCTGCTGTGGTTCGATCTGCCTGGCCGTCCCCGCGGAGTTCCGGCAACGCCCACGGTCTGGCCGGACGGCGGCCTCGTGGCCGCACCGTTTGCAGGCGGCAACACCCTGGAGACCATCCGCGCGGCGGCATTGGCCTTCCGGGCGGCGGACCGCCAGATGGGCGGCGGCCGGCTGTACCCCGTGGTGGTGCGCTTCATCCAGACGGAGGTAGCCCCGCAACTGGTCGGGCACCAGCACCCACCGTCGGCGATGTTCTCGGCGGCCTCGTCGCTGACGGATCTGGCCGGATGGCTGGCCTACGACGATGAGCGCGGCGACCTCGCCGCCCAACACTTCGTCCAGGCATTCGGGCTCGCCACGGCCGCCGCAGACCAGGCGCTGAGTGCCCAAGCCCTGGTCAGCCAGAGTCACCTAGCCTTGGAACATGAGCGACCGCGCGACGCCGTCCGGCTGGCCGATGCTGGCCTGGCGCTGGTGCCCGACGACCCGGACTGCGGCGCACTCCGAAGCCGCTTGTACGCCATGAAGGCCCGGGGAAGTGCCCTGGCTGGTACGCGGCCGGATTGTCTGGCCGCCCTGTGGGACGCGGAGCAGGAACTTGCCCGCGCTGTGGCCGCCGGTCACGAATGGCTCAGCCCGTTCGACGAGGCGGCGCTGGCAGCCGAAACGGCTATCTGCCTGCGCGACTTGGGCGACCTGAACCACGCGGAGCGTCAGGCCCGGCGGGTACTGGAGCTGCGCACACCGGACCGCGTACGAAGCCGGGCCTTCAGCAACCTGACCCTCGCCACGGTGCATCTGGATCGCGGCGACCTGGGCGGAGCCTGTGAGGCCGGCGACCAGGTGCTCGGCGCGACAGCGCAGCTGGCATCAGACCGCGTCGTCGGCCAGTTGCGTGCCTCTTGGGCCGGCGGCTGGCGCCGTCCCGACCGTGACGGCTTTCCTCGGCCAGGTTGCCGCTGCCCTACCGGCATCCCGGAGCGCTGAGGTGTCGTGAGCATCGAGCGGGAATGGGAGGCCAGTTACGCCGGCCGCGACCCCGCCGAGTTCGCTCACCTGGCCGAGGGCAACGCCCGCCAAGCCCGCAAGCGGGTGTCCGCCGATGCCCTGATCCGCGATGACACCGGCCGCATCCTGCTGGTGGACCCGACGTACAAGCCGGACTGGGACCTGCCCGGCGGCATGGCCGAGGCCAACGAACCCCCGCGCGAGGCATTGCGGCGGGAGCTGAAGGAAGAACTGGACCTTGACTCCCACGTCGGTGACCTGCTGTGCGTGGACTGGGTGTCACCGCACGGACCGTGGGACGATCTCTTGGCTTTCGTCTTCGACGGTGGCACGCTGTCCGCGAACCACGCCCGAGGTCTCCACTCCGTGGACCCGGAGCTGGCCGCTGTCCGCTTCTGCACGCCGGATGAGGCCGCCCGCCTCCTGCGGCCCTACGTCTGGCGGCGGGTTCAGGCCGCCCTGGCTGCCTTCGCCGATGGGGGCCTCCGCTACCTCCAGGATGGGCACGGCTGACCTGGGCTGTTTCGCCTCGGGCCGTTAGGATCTTGTTTCTTGGGTTGCCCTGGCGAGGTTCCGAGGGGTCGATGCGTGTGGCTGTCAAGCGGTTAAACCTTGATCGACATCCAGAACCTCTGACACGCCGACAAAACGGGGAGGTTCTGGCAAAGATCGATATCTCTGTGACCTGCATAAACGTAAACGATCAATCTTTTGGATCAGTTTATCCACAGCCCCTGTCGGGAGGTTCTGGAAGGATCTTGCAAACCCGCAGCTCAGACCCCCCAGGATCGGTGGTACTGTCGCACAGCAGGAACTTTCCGAGTCGGATTGAAACTTGTGTTTCCTGCGGCTGGTTCGGACTCGGTGATGTCGCACAGCAGGAACTTTCCGAGTCGGATTGAAACCCTGCCCATGCTTGAACTTCTCGGACATATAGTTGTCGCACAGCAGGAACTTTCCGAGTCGGATTGAAACCACATTATCATCACCAGCCCCGCCGTCAGGAGGAAGTCGCACGGCAGGAACTTTCCGAGTCGGATTGAAACAGTCGGAACCCCAGTAGGCGTTGTGCAGTCGCCGGTCGCACGGCAGGAACTTTCCGAGTCGGATTGAAACTGCCCGCCACCTCGAGGGAGCCGGCTCGTGCCCCTGTCGCACGGCAGGAACTTTCCGAGTCGTGACCCCATCCGACGCTGCTAGTGATCTATACCGGGCAGTGGATGGGTGTTGCGACTCCGGTCCGTGAGCAGCGTGCGATCCATGATCGGCGCGTGTTTGTCGTTGTGTACGGTTTTTGCCCGGATCGGCGTGCCTAACAACAAACATGCGCTGATCATGATGGCAATCAATGCTGGCCGGCCGCATTTTTCCTGCTGTCAGGCCACGTATTGTCACGTGATCTACGTTCAAGTAAGAGCGTCCGGCAATAGGGGTGTGGGTCAAGGAGCGGGGCTGGGGTGCGTGCATCGTGAGGCGGCGGAGGGAGTCGCCGGAGGTGTTGGGTGGTGACCGACGAGCCGGGGTACCCGTGCATCGCGCGGCGATGGACGGGGAGCGATGACGCGAGGTGCGTGCCCTGGCCCCGCGACGCCGCGTCCCCTATTGCCGGGCGCTTGAAGTTGGACGAGTCGAAGGAGCCGAAGAAGAAGGCCTTCCAGCTTTTCGTGCCGGCCTGGACCGCGGCGGCGTAGAAGTCGTTGGCGTTACCGGACGCACCGAGGTCCCACAGGTAGAGAACGGCGGTCACGGCGAGCAGAGCCAAGAGCGTGGGCCGGGTTCATCCCGGGTCGAGCGGGTGTCCGCGTAGCCCGCGGCGCAGCCTGGCCGGCGGCCGCTCGTCGGTGTCACGATGGGGCTCTGCACCCGGATGCGCTCCTGGCGGGCTGCTCGTGGGGAGCAGGGTCGAGGTGGACACAGGCGTTTCTCCAGTCCGGACGTGGTCTGTGATGTGGTCAGCGGTGTCAGCGGTGTCAGCGGTGTCAGCGGTGTCGGTGATGTCGCTGTTGATGCGGCGGGCGCGGCTGGCCGCCGCCGTGGTCACAGCCGCTGGCGGTGCGGGTGGAAGACCCAGGCACGCAGCAGCAGGAAGCGCATGACCGTTGCGGCGAGGTTGGCGGCGACCAGGATGCTCAGTTCCAGCAGCCGGCCGGGATGATCGGCCAGCGCGCCCAGGGCGGCCAGCGCCCCGCTGGTGAGCCCGAGTCCCAGAACGAAGACGACGAGGCCCTCGAGCTGGTGGCGGCCGGCTCCCGAGCGGCCTCGTACACCGAAGGTCAGCCGCCGGTTCGCCGCGGTGTTCGCGACCGCGGTGAGCGCCAGCGCGAGCAGGTTCGCGGCCTGGGCGCCGGCCAGGCCGCGCAGCAGCACGTACAGCACCAGGTAGGCCGCGGTGCTTGCCAGCCCTACGCCGGTGAACCGCACCAGCTGTCTGGGCAACCCGACCGGCACACCGGGGACAGCCGGTTCCAGCGGCGCACGGCCGAGCTGGCGGCGCAGGTCACGCACGGGCAGCGCACCGCTGGCGAGGGCACGCCCGAGCCGGGCGACGCCTTTGAGGTCGGCCAGCGCGGTGGCCGCGATGTCAACGCGGCTGTCGGGATCGTCGATCCAGTCGACCGGGACCTCATAGATGCGCAGCCCGGACCGTTCGGCGAGGACGAGCAGCTCCGTGTCGAAGAACCAGCCGGTGTCCTCGATCAGCGGCAGCAGCCGCGCGGCGACGTCGGCGCGGATGGCTTTGAACCCGCACTGGGCGTCGGAGAAACGGGCGGCGAGCGTGCCGCGCAGGATGAGGTTGTAGCAGCGGGAGATCACTTCCCGCTTCGCGCCTCGGATGACCCGCGAGTTACGTGCCAGCCGGGTCCCGATCGCGAGATCGGAGTGCCCGGAGATCAGCGGGGCGACCAGCGGTAGCAGCGCCGCGAGGTCGGTGGACAGGTCGACGTCCATGTAGGCCAGCACCGGAGCGTCAGAGGCCGACCAGACCGTGTGCAGAGCGCGCCCGCGGCCTTTCTGGTCAAGGTGGATGACAGTGACCTCGGCGATGGCGGCCTGGAGCGTCTCCGCCACGGCGAGGGTCGCGTCGGTGCTGGCGTTGTCCGCGATCGTGATCCGGAAGGGGTACGGGAAGGTCCTGGTCAGGTGCGTGTGCAGGCGGCGTACGCAGGGCTCCAGGTCGGCCTGCTCGTTGTGGACGGGAATGACCACGTCCAGCACTGCCGCGGGATGGGTCGCCAGAACGGGCCGGCGGGCGGCTGGAAGGGGCTCGCCGGCCGGCCGTGGGGTGTTTCTACCAGGTGCGTTTCTACCAGGTGCGTCCTGCGGGGTGGAGGTCACGGTGGGCATGGAATCTACAGTCGCTCCGGGAGCTGTCGGCTCTTTGTGCCGAAGCTGTGTCTTTCCTGTGAGCCTGTTCGTGCCTGCCAGGCGTGTCTGGCAGGCACGAACGTCAGCGCCTGCCGTGGGCTGACGGCCGGCCACCGGTGACCGTGCCGCTGGCCAGCGGGACCGCGGCCGGCACGTGCGTGGGCAGCCGGACGATAAACGCCGTCTGACCAGGACGGCTCGTTACTCCTATGCTGCCGCGGTGGGCGGTCACGACGGCGTTGACGATGGCCAGCCCCAGCCCGGTGCTGCCGGCCGCGCGGGAACGGGAACCGTCACCGCGGGCGAAGCGCTCGAACACGGATGGAAGAAGATCCGCCTGAATGCCGGGCCCGTCGTCGAGGACGGTGAGCACAGCAGGACCGGGGGAGCGGGCGTGCAGGCTCGCGGTGACCATTGTGCCGGGCGGGGTGTGGGTCCGGGCGTTGGCGAGCAGGTTGGCCAGCACCTGATGCAGGCGGGCCGGGTCGCCGGTGACGATCACCGGCTCGTCGGGCAGGTCGAGTTGCCAGCGGTGCTCGGGGCCGGCGGCATGGGCGTCGCTCACCGTGTCCACGACAAGCCGGGAGAGGTCGACCGGCGCGGCCTCGAGGGGACGCCCGGCGTCCAGCCGAGCGAGCAGCAGCAGGTCCTCGACCAGGCTGGTCATCCGGGTCGCTTCGGATTCCACCCGGCGCAGCGCGTGGGCGACGTCGGGGGGCAGCTGGTCGCGGTCGCGGCGGGTGAGTTCGGCGTAGCCGCGGATGGCGGCCAGCGGGGTCCGCAGCTCGTGGCTGGCGTCCGCGACGAACTGGCGGACCTTCATCTCGCTGGCCTGGCGCGCCGCGAGCGCCGCGCCGACATGGCCGAGCATGCTGTTGAGCGCGGCTCCGACCTGCCCGACCTCGGTACGCGGGTCGGTGTCCGCTGCCGGGACGCGCTCGGCCAGGGCGACCTCGCCGCGGTCCAGCGGAAGCTGGGTGACCCGCCTGGCGGTGGCCGCCATGCGTCGCAGCGGGCGCAGGGTGAGCCGGACCACGACCGTGCCGGCGAAGCCGGCCAGGAGCAGCCCGGCCCCGGCGACAGCGGCTCCGACAGCCACCAGCTGGTACAGGGTCGCCTGGACGGGGTGCAGCGGCAGCCCGGTGATGAGCACGGCGCCGTCCGGCATCCGGCGGGCGATCAGCCGGAACTCCCCGTTGCCGCCGATCGTGCGGGTATGCGGATGTTCGTCGGCCGGCACCTCGGTCAGAGCCGTCGCGCTCGCTGTGTCCAGGGGCGCAAGCGAGCCATCATCGTTGATGATTACGGAGTCGGTGACCGTGCCGGCCACCAACCGGGCTCCGAGCGTGCCCGCGGACTGGCCCCGCGGCAGCAGGAAATCCGGTGGGCGGGCGGCGGTGTACGGGTCGACCAGGCTGTTCTGAGGCCTGTCGAAGGCCTTCTGGGAGCGGGCGACAGCGGCGATCAACTGGCCGTCGAGGCGTCCCACCAGATAGT
>NZ_CAKJTO010000151.1:0-8730 GCF_917627405.1 Protofrankia sp. Cj5 | reverse complement strand
TGCGTGAAAAGCCCAACGAACAGCTTGGTCAACAGCTGTCTCCAATGAGTCATGCGCAGCGGGCCGCGTGCCGGGAGCGTGGGCATCATGGGTGACCTCCAGATCAGCGGCCCCGACCGATTACGGGATTTCTGGCTTGCGACGGAATGTTTCTCCGTCCATACGGCCATTATTTCGTATGAGTGGGTCGATGGCGAGTGCGAGAACCAGGTTGTGGATAACGCTTTGTTTTCCACCGTGCGGCCAGCTGACGGTGACACGCTTGACAGGCCAAACGACAAACTGAGCTCACCAGTCCGCCGGGCTGGCCTCCCAGCGTTGTGCGTCGATGGGCACGCCATCCCCTGCCACTCGGACCGGACCGGACGGACCGGACGGACCGGACTGGACCGGACGGCTGGACTCGGCGGGTACAGCTTCAGTGGCTTCAGTTTCAGTGGCTTCAGTGGGTACAGTCGCAGATCCAGTAGGCACAGTTACAGCGGCGCCAGTCCCCTGCCCGCGCCCGCTATGACCGGCACGACCCCCAACGCAAGGAACGCGGGCAGGAAGCACAGCCCGAGTGGCGCCACCGCGGTGACTCCTGCCCGGCGTGCGGCGGCCAGGGCATGTTCCTGGTGGTGCGCCCGAGTCTGGTCCGCGAGCCGTGCGAGAGTGGCGGCCAGCCGGGCGCCCGAGTCCTCGGTTCGGGCCAGCGCCCGTGCGAAGGTCGCGATCTCGCGTACCGCCGTGGTGATTTCCGGCGCGCGTATGGCGGCCCACCAGTCCATCGGGGGTCGTTCTCCGAGGCCGGGCTCGAGTAGCCGGCGACAGGCTTCGTCGATGGGCGCGCCCAGTCGCAAAGCACGCCCGACAAGGCTCAGTTCCGCACCGAGCGGCCCGGTGACCGCGTCGGCAACGGTCTCCAGAGCTGTCACGACGGGCGCACCGGCCGTTAGACACGCCGCAATGAGATCGAGGGCCAGTGGAAGATCATCAGCAAGGCGTTCGTAGCGGCGTCGTGAGTGGTTGTCCGGCCTGCCAGCCAGTAGACGGACCGCAGCTACCCCGAGGACGAGTCCGATCAGTACGCCCGCGGGGCCGTTGAATACGACGAGAGGACCGAGAGCAGCCGCTATCCCGAACGTGATCCGTTGAAGCCGCGACCGGCCCGTCGTTCGTTGTGGCTCGCTGTGTGGATGGTTGTCAATCCAATGATCGTTGGATGTTGAGTAGCTGATCACTGGCATGTGTTCAGTGATCAGCTGTCCGTTCGGTGCCGTGCCGGCATGGGATGGCTGCGCAAGTGAGCGCGTCCGGCGCTGGACGCGCTCACCCAGCGTCGTCGTCCCGGTCAGCCAGGACGCCGCCGCCATGCTTGCCGCCGCGGCGGCAAGCATGGCCCACTGCGGAGGTGGGTTCACGACGCTTCCGCCGTCATTGGTCGGGCGCCGTAACGGTTTTGGTCGCTCCCCGCGTGTGCGCCAGCCTGTTCGGTGAGTCGGTTGATCCATGCCAGGCCGGCGAGGTCGAGCGCGATACCGATCGCGAGACAGGCGGTTCCGGCGGGGGTGTGGAGCAGAACGTCCAAAGGGGAGGCGCCGATGAGCACGCCCAGGCCGATCCCGGCGAGAGGCAGCGATGCGACGAGCCGTCCTGATGCCCGTGGCCCGGCGAGCGCCGCTGACACCTCGCCGTCTTTCTCGCGCTCGTCCCGGATAACCGTGGCCAGTCTGTTCGCCATCGGAGCCAACGGGATACCGGCGATCTGGCTCACCCGCCATGCGGCCGCAAGCTGGCGTAGCGTCGCTGCTTCGCAGCATGCCAGCATGGTCGCGGGGTCTGCCCGGTGCGCAAGGCCAGTACGCAGGGCCAGTGAGTCGCTTACGCGGGTGCGGGTGTCCCGCGGGTACCGGGGCAGGAGCGGCCGGCCGGCATCGGCATCGTCGCGACCGAGGTCTTCGACGGCTGTACGCAGCGCGTCGGACGGGTTCCGGCCCGCCTCAAGCTCGGTGGCGAGGGCCCACAGGATCTCCTGTGCGTCCGCGCGTTGGGCGTTGCGCCAGCGCCGTATCGCGGCGCGCTGTCGGGCACGGTGGGCCGTCACGGTACCGATGATGGTGATGCAGGCCGCTGCCAGCCCGAAACATGTGCCAATGACAGCTACCACAAATGCCCATATCAACCATATTGACCATATTGCCAGCGGTGGTCGGAAACGGGCGGACGGCGGTTTCGGCGGACCACTCAGCTCGCCGGCTGTGCTGGTCCGCTCGGTCACCGGCGTCGCCGCCCGAACCCGTGGCGGACGCCGTCCGATCGGCCCTGAGGCGAGTGCCGCGGCAGCGGCCGAGCAGGCGGTGGCCAGCGCCAGCATCAGCATCGCGGGCTGCCGGGGTCGCCGCGAAGCACACCAAGACGTGGGCCGCCGCGCTTGGCTAGCAGCTGGTCAAGGACACGTGCGCCTGCCTCGGCCACGACCACGCTGGCCGTCGTCCCAGGTTCGGGATCCATCGACGTTGCGTGCCAGCGGCGTAGGCGCAGGGCGGCCAGTACGCGGACAGGCCCGCTCTGATCGCGGTGTAACACGCTGATTTCGGTCAGCCTGCGTGTCCCGTCGCGATCTCTGCTGATATGGACGACAGCCTGTACGGCCGAGGCAAGCTGGCTGTGCAGGGCCGCGCGGTCCAGTCCGGCAAGCGCGGCGAGGGCCTCCAGGCGCGGTGGGAGGTCCACTGCGCTATTGGCGTGTACGCTGCTGAAGCTGCCCTCATGGCCGGTGTTAAGCGCAATGAGGAGATCCACGACTTCGGCCCCGCGAACCTCGCCGACGACGATTCGGTCAGGCCGCATCCGTAGCGCTTGACGAACCAGATCGCGCAGGTCGATTCCGCCGGCACCCTCGATGTTGGGCGGGCGGGATTCCAGCCGTACGACGTGCGCCAGACCGACGACGAGTTCGGCGGTGTCCTCCACGATCACGACACGTTCGTCCGGGCCGACCCGGCCCAAGAGCGCGGCCAACACGGTGGTCTTTCCTGACCCCGTCCCGCCCGTGATCAGGGTTGTCATACGGGTGCGGACGAGCGCGTCCAACACCTCCACCATAGCGGGCTGTATTGTCCCGATCTCCACAAGATCATTTAGTGTGAAGGGCCGCCGCCGGGGGATTCGCAGCGACAGGCAGGTCCCTGTTACCGAGATCGGGGCGAGGACCGCATGCAGACGGGTGCCGTCACCAAGTCTCGCGTCCGCGAACGGCGTCGCCGCGTCAAGGCGTCGCCCGGTTGCCGCGGCCAACCGGACCGCGAGGCGGCGCACCGCGTCATCGTCGGCGAAGGTGATGGCGGACCGCTGGAGACCAGCGCCTCGGTCCACCCAGACCTCGCCGGGTCCGTTGACAAGAACGTCCGTTATGGACGGGTCCGCGAGCAGTGGCTCGAGCGGGCCCGCACCCATCAGTTCTGACCGCAGTGACCGATGCAGCGCGAGGGAGTCGTTACCGGCAGGTCCGGTCTCCGCCCGGACCGCCACGGCGATTCGCGAGGATGTCAGTGTTGCGTCCGCGTCCACGAGCCTGCGCCGGATCCCGGCCAGGAGCGCCTCATCGGGGCGTGGTCCCGTGGTTGCGCCGCCGGTGGCCGCGGTGGCTGGTACGCCCGCTGCGGGCTGTGGGTGAGCGCGCTCGGTCCGTTCGACCGCGATGGCGCCAGACGGATGGCGCGGTGTCGCCCCCGCGGCCGGACCCCCGCCCGGATAACCGCTCATACAGCCACGTCCGTACGGGCAAAGCCGAGTTCATCGAGGATCCGTCCGCTGACCCGGGCAAGTGGGCTTCGGCGTCGGCTACCCGGTGGTTCTCCCCGTTCCAGCCCGGTGGCGAGCCCCGATTCGTGCCGAAGCACCCCGGCGACCGGCAGCGCGAGCGCGTCCGCGACGGTGCCGGCAGCCAACCGGGCCGGGCCGGGGAGGCGCACGACAATTCGGACGTCCGCGCAGTGCCGGTTTGCGGTACCGCAGATCCGGCCGGCAGCGGCGATCGCACGGACCTCAGCCGGCACGACTACAATGATCATTGTAGCCATCTGCATCGCAATAGCCGCGGCCTGGTCAGGAGACCGGGGAAGGTCGACAACGAGCACGTCATTGCCGCGCCGGGTGCTGGCCAACATCGAGGTCATCAGGACCGGTGGAATCGCGCTCGGGCTGATTCTGTCCCAGGACAGTACGGCGAGCTCCCCGAGGGACGGCAGCGAATCGGTCAGCATGCGGCGAGGCGCCCGCCCGCGGGCGTCCGCGAGATCCGGCCAGCGCGCGCCTGGCCGGTTCTCGATCCCCAGAGCAAGGTCGATCCCACCGCCGAGCGGGTCGGCGTCCACCAGCACCGTTTGAAGATCTCGGCGCAGGGCGGCCAGAGTCAGCGCGATCGCGAGGCTGGTAGCCCCGGCGCCACCCCGTCCACCGATCACGCCTACCACGGTGGCGCGGCGCTGGTCCGGTTCGGCGGCGGCCGCGAAAACGTCCACAAGCCATTCCTCCGCGTCCGGCAGAAAAGCCACGTGCTCGGCGCCGAGACGCACGGCTGCCTCCCACACGCCGCCGTCGTCGAGATCGGCGCTCAGCAGCACCACGCCTGGCCGCCGTTGCAGCCCAGCGACCACGCACGACGTCACCCGGTCGCTGCCGACGACGACAAGCGGGGCGTTGTTCCAGTATCTGCGGGCAAGATGGGCATCGACGACCGCGTCCACGGTGACGCCGGCGGCTGCGGCGAGCCGGATGATGTCGTCGAGCAGTTGTGGATCATCGGTTATGGCAAGCGGCCGGAGGCTCGGGTCAGCTCCGGGCGCCGCGTGGGTGAGATCGGGCGGTGCGGATGTCATGGCAAGGCCCTTCCGTCGTCAGGAATGGGGACGGACGCCCACCATGACCTATGTGGCGCCTGTGGATGTTTTTCCCTCCACAGGCGGCACATATGGTCTAATAAAGGTTTAAGCCGATTTGAGGAAGTGGCCAACGCGGCGTGGCCAACGCCGCCTGGCTGACTGGCGTGGCTGACCGAGGGACGGCTCCCGTTTGGGGGGCGTCGCGGGAGCCGTCCGTGGGATCTCGCGGTCAGCCGCCAGGGATCCCACGATTGCCGGACAGTGGCGTGGTAAGCTCGCTCGGCCCGTTGTGCGTACCCTCTCAACCGGTGGCCAAACCGCCCGGCCACCGCAGCGTTGTCCTGACCTGATCGGTGCTATCTCAGTCGGCCCGGGCGATGGCTTCGCAGATGGCGAGGGACTCGCGGGCACCCAGCTCCACGGCTCGGGCATAGTGAATGACCCATGCGCCGACGCCGTGGGTATCCGCCCCCAGGTAGGCGTGCACCGCATCGGCGTAGGCCTTGGCGTGGGTGTTGGCGTAGGTACGGTGACCGTCGATCCGCCCGGCTTCGATGTGCCCGACGTCGGTCGCGGTCACGGCTTTGGGATCGAGGCCGCGGCTGATCAGTACCAGTCGTCCAGCCGCCCGGGCGATGATCCCGTCGAAGCCGCCGAACGGGCGGATGGCCAGCAGCTCACCTTCCACGACCGCCGCAACGATGATCGCCGGAGCTGCGGTCCGGGCCATCAACAACTCGGTGAGCCCGTCCAGGCGCGCGGTGGCTTCGGCGGGCGTGGGCGCTGGGCCGAGCCCGAGAGGGCCCACCGGGCCGGCGGGGCCGCCCGGGCCCCCCAGCGGGTCGTTCATGGCTGCCGACGCGGCTCCTGGGGCTGGCCAGGTCGCTACTCGTGGGCGGCCGAGATCGGCGTCCGCGATGAGCCCACGCGCGACAAGCACATGCATGCGGGCGAGCGCCTGGCGGGGCGCCTGCTCCCAGGTATCACGCAGCGTCCCCAGCTCCGCGTAGAGCCGGACCGCGCCCAGCGCGGCCCTGAAAGAGTCGCTGCCGCCGGCGGCTGTCGCCGGTCGAAGATCGTGACCGAGGTGTGCGCGGAGGTCGTCCAGCGCGATGTCGTGACCGTCCAGCGCCGCGGATGCGCGCGCGGTGCGCAGGGAGGCCTCGGCGGTCACCCTGGCGCTGTCGCGGCGCATGACCCGATGCCGCAGCAAGGTGTCCACAGAGGTTCGGGCAGCGGCGACCGCGTCGGTGACACCTGGCAGGGTGGCGAGGCGGGCAAGGGGGTCCGACCCGACTACAGCGGTCATTGTCCGTACGCTACAGCCCGCCCGCACCACAGATGGGCAGCTGGGCATCCCGCGGGCGCGGCGAATCTCCGCCGCCGCGGGAGGAGTCATGATCGAATCTGCTGTGGCCGACGCGGCGGCTCCGGCGTTCCCGAGTACCTCGGGAACGTCTGACGGCCGTTCCGCAACTGGACGAACGTAGCGCCGCCGTGGTCCGTTTGTCCTGCGGTGGCGTCCGAAGGCCTGGGCGAAACTGCCCGGAGCGGCCAGGCGCGCGCATCACAGCGCGTCTGGCCGGCGGGCCGGCTCTGGACACGGCAGACTGCGCAAGAGGCGTCCGCGGCGGGTGATACAGGATTGTCGCACCGTACTCAGTCAAATGATCGTTTGTTTCGCGCCGGCCGGGGCCCGAGAGCGGTATGAAGGTGGGGGAGCTGGATGTGAGGGAGGCATAGGCCGCCGAGGCGGTCGCAACACCCGCGCGGAACACCCACGCACGAGCGTTGCGGATGTGTTGGCTGTTGCCGATCGGGCACCATCTGGTGACCTGGACGGTATCGGCCGTTGCCTCGTGTCGCGGTGCGCGCGACCAGCAGCCACTCCGGCGCGGGACAACCCGTGCCCGCTGGCCAACGGTACGCGATCAGGAATCGTTTCGCGCGCCCGAGGCCCACGGGCCACCAGAAGGAGGAGCAACGGTGTCGACTCCAACGCAGGACCGCTCGGCCGGCCGAGACGCGACACTCGGTGAACTTGTCGCGGTCGCGGCGCGAGACCTGTCACTACTCGTCCGACAGGAGATCGATCTCGCGAAAGCGGAGCTTTCGAAGCAGGCTATGTCTGCCGCGCTTGGCGTCGGGTTCCTGGTGGCTGCCGCGGGCCTCGGCCTCGGCGCTCTGATCGCGGTCACGATCGGGTTCGGAGAGCTGTTCACCTGGGCCGGCGTGGAGCGGTTCTGGGCGTACTTCCTGACCACGCTGCTCTATCTGGTCGTCGCCGGGATGCTGGCTCTGTTCGGGGCAACGCGGTTGAAGAAGGTTTCGCCACCCGAGCGCACCTTGCGGACGGTCAAGGAGGACATCGCGTGGCTGAAGCATCCGACGACAGTCGCGGGTGGTGCGGCAAACCACTCCAACGGACACGTGCCGGGCAGCGCGCGGAACTCGGTCTCCAGCCACTGAGAGCGTGTGTGAGATCGGGCTTTCGATCAGTGAGCCGCGTCCAGGCGCCCCCTGGCAAGGCGGCAGGCCGAAGCGATACCGGATGAGTTGTATCGGTGTGGCCGACAACGCAGCCAGGGGGCGTCTGGTCGCGGCGAGCCGGAATGACGATCTCAAACACGCTCTGAGAGCCTGGTTTGGATTTTCTGTACAGGTTCTGAGGCTCCGTGGATCTCCGCCGGAGATCCACGGAGATCCACAGAGATCCAGCGAGGCAGCATCGGGGCACCCATAGCCCGTTGCGGGCTCGGGGGACGCATCGGCGGAACGCCGGGGTGGGTGGATCAGAGCGCTGTGGGCGGGCCGGGCAGGCAGGCGGGCACGGATCGACCAGGTCGCCGGTCTGTCATCCTGAGACACGATGGAGGCCACTGTTCCAGAGATCAGCACCGTCCTTGTGGACGGTCCGTGGCAGCATCGTGACATATCTGCCAATGGCACTCGCCTGCACGTGGTCGAGTCTGGCGATGGTCCGCTCGTGTTGTTGCTACATGGTTTCCCACAGTTCTGGTGGGCCTGGCGCCACCAGCTGACCGGTATCGCCGCGGCCGGATACCGGGTGGTGGCTGCGGACCTGCGTGGATACGGCGCCAGCGACAAGCCGCCACGCGGGTATGACGTGTTCACCCTGTCCGATGATGTTGCCGGTCTGGTCCGGGCGCTCGGTGAGCGGGACGCGGTGATTGTCGGGCACGACTGGGGTGGTGTGGCGGGGTGGGCGACGGCGGCGCTTTTTCCGCGGCTGGTACGCGGTCTTGTCGTGCTGGCAATGCCCCATCCCCTGCGGGTCCGGCACGAGATGGTGGCGAGCCCGCGCGGGCAGGGTCTCTCGGCCCGCCATCTGATCGCCTTCCAGCTGCCGTGGCGTCCGGAGCGGCAGCTGGTCGCCGATGACGCGGCAGATGTAGGGCGGCTGTTGCGGTTGTGGGGCGGTCCTGGTTATCCAGCTGTTGAGGTGGAACACCGCTATCGCGAGGCGATCCGGATCCCTGGGGTTGCGCATAGTTCCCTGGAGTATCACCGGTGGGCTTTCCGATCGCTGTTCCGGCCGGACGGTGCTCGGTTCGCGGCGGCTCTGCGCCGGCAGCCGGTGACCGCGCCGACGTTGCAGCTGCACGGCCGTCTTGACCGGTGCATGCTGGCCTCGACCGCGCAGGGCTCCGGGCGTTACGTCAGCGGTCCCTATACCTGGAAGCTGCTGGACGGGGTGGGGCACTTCCTCCCGGAGGAGGCACCGGACATCATCACCAAAGAGATCGTCAGCTGGCTCGCGTGCTGACCCGTGTTTCGAAAACCGCCTGTCTGGTTTGTTGTGTTCGGGCGGTCTTTGGTTGTGCTCCCGGGGCCACACTGATAC
>NZ_CAKJTO010000150.1:0-8994 GCF_917627405.1 Protofrankia sp. Cj5 | reverse complement strand
ACAGCTCCGCGCTGAGGGACGTGTCGAAGGCCGTGTCGAGGGCCGTGTCGAGGGCCGTGTCGAGGGACGTGTCGAGACCCTCGTCCAGCAGCTGACACTCAAGTTCGGCCCGCTTCCCGAGACGCTGCTCGCCACTGTGCGTAACGCCTCCGCTGATCAGCTCCAGACCTGGACCGTCCGTGTCCTGACCGCCGACACCCTCGACCAGCTCTTCGGCTAACCCCAATGCCGGGACGTTACAGCGGGACAGCGAGGATTTGACCGTACGGACGCTGACGCGTGGGCGGCGGGGCGGCAGCAGCCCGGCCAAGACGGCGAGGCCGATCCGGCCGACCGGGTCCGAGTCGGTGGTGACCACACCCTCGGCGGCGGGCAGCGTCTGTCGGACTGGCTTCCAGGGCGATGGTGAAACTGGCCCGGTCCGAGTCGGTGCCAGGAACCGATTCCACGGCGGTGACCACGGCCCTACGTAGCGCCTGGCGGCAGCGTCGAAGCCCCGGTCGGCCAGCACCAGCATGTCCCGGGTGAGTAAAGGCAGTAGGCGGCGGGCGTAATCGGTCTCGCCGGTGGCGGGCGGGCCGAAGACCGAGCAGCCACGCCGGGTGATATCGACCCACCGCCGCGGTGATCACCGCCATTCGATGAAGTCGTCCATCCGGTCGCCGAAGCGCTCACGGCTGTACCGTGCGATGCCGTGGATGTGCTCCTCCATGAGACTGTGGGCCTGCTTGGCATGACCGGACAGAATGGCCCGGGCCAGCTTCAGGTGATCGTCGGCGATCAGGTCACGCATCACCCGGGGGTCGTCAGTGAGGGCGACGTGGTGGGCGACGATCCGGCCCATGGTCTGCATGCTCAGCTCGAGCACGCGGTTGCGGGCCAGTGAGGCTATCGCGATGTGGAATCCACCGTGCTCCTGGACGAACTTCCCCAGCTCCTCGTGTTCTTCGTGTTCTTCGTGTTCTTCGTACGCCCCGCCTCCGTCGAGGTAGGGTGCCATCGCGGCGGCACGCGCGTCCCTGTCCGGGTTGCGGGCGGCCCGGTCGGCCAGGACGCATTCGGCCAGCACCCACGCTTCGAAGAGCTCGGTGTAGGTGGCCCCCGCCAGGTGGAAATACAGCGTGGAGATGCGTCCGAGGTTCGACGGGTCGACGGTACCGACCACCGGGCCGCCGCCCGGCCCACGGCGGATGGACAGCAGGCCCTGCACCTCCAGGAGACGCAGCCCCTCCCGCAACGACTCGCGGCTCACTGAATACTGTTCGAGCATGGCCGCCTCCGACGGCAGGCCGTCACCAGGCTGTAGCCCACGGGCGATGATGTCGTGCACCACATCCCGTGCGACGGTCTCCGATGTCTTCAGGCGGCGCATCACCCCGTCACCTGACGCGATCGCGATGCAGCCTTGCGGAGTGACCGGGGCCGGTGCGTGCCGACGAGTGCCCAGCGCTCCAGCGGGCGCAGGCAACGGCTCTCGACCGGGGCTGCTCAGCATGAGCTGAGGGTACCGCCAGGCTGAGTTGCTCCTGATGAATCGCGCTGCCCAGCTCCTTGCGTGCCCCGTCCCGCGGACGAGCTGGACCGGCCGGTAGCGCCGGCGGCTGTGGCCCGGCGGTCCTGGCTCACCCCGTGACGTCCCCCAGGATCCGCAGGGCACGCCGGGCAAGCATCCCGATGTCGTCCCCGCGGCTGGCCATACGTTCGTCCGTGCTCTCCCCACGCACGTAGCGTTGGTGCAGCTGCTGGCAGATCACCGCTGTCCGCCAGCAGGCGAACGCCTCATACCAGGCAATGTGTGACAGGTCGGCGCCGGTGCGCGCCGCGTACCGCCGCGTGGCCTCCGCCCGGGTGGGCACGCCCAGCGTCCGCAGGCCCGGCACGTGCAGCGCGTGGTCGTCCGCGGTGTCCGACGGGTCGGGCCAGTAGTTGAGCAGCATCCCGACATCGGCAAGCGGGTCGCCGAGCGTCGCCATGTCCCAGTCGAAGACCGATGCCACCCGGTCGGGTGCGGCCGGCGCGAACTGACAGTTGTCAATCTTGAAGTCGTTGTGTATGAGCACGGATGCCCGCGAGACCGGCAGCGTGCGCTCCAGACGGCGGCCCGCTTCGGTCATCTGTGCGTCGAACTCGGCGGTGGCCACGAGCTCCCAGCGACGGCGCCA
This sequence comes from Protofrankia sp. Cj5, assembly GCF_917627405.1. NCBI lineage: Bacteria > Bacillati > Actinomycetota > Actinomycetes > Frankiales > Frankiaceae > Protofrankia > Protofrankia sp. Cj5. The sequence goes on along the minus strand of NZ_CAKJTO010000150.1, from coordinate 6,832 downwards.
TCCCGACAGCTGGCGCGCGAGGTATCCGCCGGGCCGGCCGAGATCGTCGAGGCCGCAGCTCGCCGGGTCGACGAGATGCAGGTCGGCGAGAGCGTCGACGGTGGCGAAACCGACGCGGCGAGCCGCGTCGGGCAGGTCACGCAGCGACGGCGGCAGCGCCCCCCAGACCACCACCCCGGCGCGGTACTCGCCGACCACGAAGTCGCTGCCCACGACGTCGTGGTCGGCACAGAACACGTAGGCCCGCGGAGCGCGGTCGTACTCCTGCCACAGGCGGGACAGCACCCGGTGCTCGCGGCGCATGTCGTGGGCGCCTGGGGCGATCACGCCGAACGGGGGCCGGCGCAGCACCAGACGGGTGTGACCGAACGAGAGCAGATAGGTGAGGTTCGCCGAACCGTTCGGGAACTGCGCCACCGACAGGTCGCCCGTCACCTCCAGCCCCCGCTCGGCCAGCCGCGGCAGCAGGTACCTGGCCAGCCGCTCCCACGGAAGGTCCTCACCGGGGCGGACCGGCGCCAGCTCAGGCGGATCCGCCGGCTCAGGCGAATCCGCTGACGGCCAAGACTCGGCGTTCATCATCCCCGGCCCTTCCCGGTAGCTGCGGTCCTGGTAGGCACTGTCCTGGTGGGCACTGTCCTGGCCGCGGTCCCGATGCCGCCGGGCAGCGCGCCGCGCGCCCGCGTGCCAGTGGCGCCTGTGGGGGAACCTGGCACAAACCCCCGCAGGCCCCGTTGCGCCTGCCATCCAAAGACCTTAACCTCATGACGAATATAGACGTGACGAATCTGACAACCCCGAGGGAGACCCATGGGCGCGGAAGCTGCGGACAGGGATCTCGAGGCCTTCCGGGGCAGGGTACGTGCCTGGCTCGCCGACCGCGCGGGCCCGCGGGCCGTCCCAGGTGAGAGCCGCCAGGAAGGCTGGGGACAGGGGTCGGACGATGTGTCGGTCTTTCACAACCTGTCCTTCGCGGACGAGAAGGCGCTGATCGACCGGGCGGCTGCCTGGCAGCGGCAGAAGTTCGACGCCGGCTTCGGCGCGATCACCTGGGCTCCCGAGTACGGCGGCGGCGGGCTCGGGCCCGAGTTCGCCGAGGTGTTCGCCCACGAGGAGGCACACGTCGAGACTCCGCCGGGGCACGAGCTGCTGACGGTGACGCTGCACCTGATCGCCCCAACGATCGAGCTCGTCGGCACCCCCGGCCAGCGCGCTCTCCTGGTGCGGCGGTTCCTGCGCGCCGAGGAGCTGTGCTGCCAGCTGTTCTCCGAGCCGGGCGCTGGTTCCGACCTCGCCGCCCTGGCCACCCGCGCGGTTCGCGACGGTGACGCCTGGGTGGTCAACGGGCAGAAGGTCTGGAGCTCGGGTGCCCAGTTCGCCGACTGGGGCATGCTCATCGCGCGGACCGACCCGGATGCCGCGAAACACGCGGGCCTCACCGCCTTCATGATCGCACTGGGCTCTCCCGGAGTGACCATCCGACCGCTGCGCCAGATGTCGGGCGGTTCGTCGTTCAACGAGGTCTTCCTCGACGGCGTCCGGGTTCCCGACTCCCTGCGTCTCGGGGAGGTGGGCGGGGGCTGGCGGACGGCCCTGACGACGCTCGGGTTCGAGCGCGAGGCCAGCAGCGCGCCGAGCCAGGTCGGCGGGGGCTTCCGGGAACTCGTGGCGCTGGCCCGGTGGCTGGGTCGGGCGGGCGATCCGCTGGTCCGCCAGCAGCTCGCCGACGTGTTCATCAACGAACGGCTCGCCCGGGTGTCGGCCCAGCGGGACGAACAGGCCCGGCAGGCCGGCCGGGCGCTGGGGGCGGCGGGCTCCCTGCGCAAGCTGCGCTGGGTGGCGGGCATGGAATCGGCGTCGCGGACGGCCGCTCTGCTGCTCGGCCCGCGCCTGACGGCGGACACCGGTGAGTGGGGCACGTTCTGCTGGAGCGCCCATGTCCTGGGCGCTCCGGGCTACCGGATCGCGGGTGGTTCGGACGAGATCCAGCGCAACATCATCGCCGAGCGGATCCTCGGGCTGCCGGGCGAGCCGCGGACCGACCGGGGCAGGCCCTGGCGGGACATCCCACGTTGACCATCGGCGGATCCCAGCGTGGCGGGAGCACAGATGCGCCAGTGCGATGACCCCGGGCATGGCAGCCCGCTCCAGGGCAAGGTGGCACTCGTGACAGGCGGGAGCCGCGGCCTCGGCCGGGAGATGGTGCTCGCGTTCGCCGCGGCCGGCGCGGACGTCGTGATCACAAGCCGGAAGGCCGCCGGCTGCGCGGAACTCGCCGCGGAGGTCCGCCGCGCCACCGGCCGCAGGGCGTTGCCCTACCCGGCGCACGTCGGCGACTGGGCCGGCCTCACCCGCTTGGTGGACGCCGTCTACGACGAGTTCGGCCGGCTCGACATCCTGGTCAACAACGCCGGTATCGCCCCGCGCTACCCGAGCCTGGACGAGGTGACCGAGGAGCTGTTCGACAAGGTCATCGGGGTCAACCTCAAGGGGCCGTTTCGGCTCACCGCGCTCGCCGGTGCCCGCATGGCCCGCGCCGGCGGCGGTTCGATCATCAACATCAGCAGTGTCGCGGCGGTGCGCCCGACGCCGGGCGACCTCCCCTACGCGGCGGCCAAGGCGGGCCTGAACACCCTGACCGCCGGCTTCGCCCAGGCCTTCGGGCCGACGGTCCGGGTCAACACGATCATGGCAGGGCCGTTCTTCACCGACATCAGCAGGACCTGGGACATCCCGGCCTTCGAGGCGATGGCCGGACGCTTCCCCCTGGGCCGGGGCGGCGACCCGCGCGAGATCGTCGGTGCGGCCCTGTACTTCGCCGGGCCCGCGTCGAGTTTCACCTCCGGCGCGCTGCTCGCCGTCGACGGCGGCCAGGCAGTCGTCCCCTATACCGCTCCGGCTGACGGGCCAGACTGACGGGCCAGACTGCCAGACATCCGTTCCGCCCCGGCCGCCACGCAACGGATGTCGGCCTCAGGCTGACAGGCGGACGGCTCCCCGCACGATCGTGCCTGCCGCCTGGTCGCGGTAACCCGTCATCACATCGGCCAGCGAGCCGTAGATGCGGGTCACGATGGAGCTGAGGTTGTAGCGGCCAGCACGGTGGAGGCCGGTGCGGAACTCGATCCCCCCGCGGCCGTCCCAGGATCCGGCAAGGCAGCCGACCACCTGCTTCTCAAAGCTCCGCAGGTTACGCAGACTGATCGTGGCAGCGGTCTCCTCCGCGGGATGGCCGATGGTGCAAGAGACAAAGACCCCCAGGTCCTGACCGCGGGCATGATGCCGGGCGGTGCCGTCGGACACCTGGAACCCCTGGCCGAGCAGCGCTCCCGCTCACGGAAGTAGGGGCGGCCGTCCAGGCAGGGCGCGCAGTCCCCGCATGGCGGCAGCGGAACGCTGAGCACGACATGATCACCCAGACGAATGCGCCGGCCCCCCGGCCCCACCGCTTCGACGACGCCAGCGCCCTCGTGGCCCCCAATGATCGAGAGCCGGATCTCCGGGTAACCACCCCTGCGCAGGTGGTCGTCGCTGTGGCAGAGGCCGGTCGCCACCACATGTCACCGGGGACACACCTGGGGGCCGGGCCCGCCGACCTCGGCAAGGTAGCCGGTGGAGTCCACCCGGCGCTCGCCCCAGCGAATCTCGAAGAGAAGCCTGCTGATTTTCCAGCCGTCCGCTTCGCGTCGCAGCTGGTTGTGGTATCGGCCGACGAGCACGTGCACCGTTTCCGCGGACGCACGGAACACCTGGTGTGAGGTGTGGTAGACGAGCGCGCTGGCCTGATCCGCCGCAAGGTCCACGTGGTAGACGCTGAGCAGGTGATGCTGCCAGACGCATTCCCGGGTGGCCTCGTCGATCCAGTCGGCGACCGCGTCACCGCCGATGATGGGATCGGCGTTGCCGTACCGCGCCCACAGGTCGTCGGCGAGGGTCGCCCGGACCCCGTCGATATCCCGTGTGTCGATACACGACGCATACCGGTAAAGCACGTCGGCGACCTCGGCGCGGTCCAAGCCGGCCTCGATCTCAGCCGCTGTACGCATGCTCACCCCTTTCAGAACAGTCCCAGCGGGTGCCGCGCCCGCCGCCGCGCTGGCGCGTCAGCCCCCCACCTTCATCCACACACTCTTGATCTCGGTGAAATCGTCGAGCGAGGCCGCGCCCAGGCTGCGGCCGTGCCCGGAGTTCTTCACGCCGCCGTAGGGCACCGTCGGGTAGACCATCTGGTAGGTGTTCACCCACACCGTTCCGGCCCGTAATGCTCTGCTCGTGCGGTGTGCCAGGCCCAGATCGTTCGTCCACACACCGGCCGCCAGCCCGTACTCGGTGTCGTTGGCGATGGCGATGGCCTCCTCCTCCGAGCCGAACTCCAGCACGGACATCACCGGCCCGAAGATCTCCTCGCGGGCGATCCGCATGTCGTTGCGCACGGATGTGAACACCGTTGGCTGGTGGAAGTAGCCGACGTCGCCATGGCGCTCACCGCCGAGCACCAGCTCCGCGCCCTCGTCCCGGCCGTAGCCGACGTAACGCCGCACCCGCTCCAGCTGCTCGGCGGACACCAGCGGCCCCAGCTGGCTGCTGGGGTCGAAACCCGAGCCGAGCTGGATGTCACGCGAGCCGTCAATGATCATGCTTACCAGTGTGTCGTGCACGGAGCGGTGGACCAACAGGCGGCTGCCCGCGGTGCACACCTGCCCGGACGCGCCCCACACCCCGGCCATGGCCGCGGCGGCGGCGGCCTCCAGGTCGGCGTCGGGGAAGACGATGAACGGGCTCTTGCCGCCGAGCTCGAGGCTCACCCGTTTCACCCGTGCGGCGGCGGCGGCCTGGATGGCGCTTCCGGTCGCCACCGAACCGGTGAACGACACGGCGTCGATGTTAGCGGAGGTGACGAGGGCCGCGCCCACCACCTCACCGACACCTTGGACGACGTTGAAGACCCCCGGCGGGATTCCCGCCTCGAGCGCCAGCTCCGCCATGAGAACCGCCGACATGGGGGTCTGCTCGGCCGGCTTCAGCACGACGCTGTTGCCGGCGCTGATGGCGGCGGCCACCGCGGCGAACACGGCTGTCGGCCCGTTCCACGGGGTGATCAGGCCGATGGCGCCGATCGGCTCCCGATGCTGGTAGACGACCAGGTCCGACGGTACCGCCGGGATCGCTCCGGCGAGCTTGGACGGCCAGCCGGCGTAGTAGTCGATACCGTCGACCGCGAACTGGACGATGAAGCCCTCGTAGAAACGCGGCAGCCCCGAGTCGATCACGTCGATCTCGGCGAAGACGTCCGCCCGCTCCGCCAGGAGGCTGGCGAGCCTGCGCATCCGGCGTTCCTTTTCCAGCGGCGGGAGGAAGCGCCACCGACCGTCGTCGAACGCGGCGCGCGCGGACCGCGCGGCCCTTTCGGCGTCGACCGCCGAGCCGGCCGCGGCGGTGGCGACGTGGCGTTCGGTCGCGGGGTCGATGACCGCCATCGTCGACCCGTCGAGGGACGGGACGACCGCACCGTCGATCACGTGGCCGAACAGGGGGCGCGCCAGCTGGCGCGCGGCTTCCGCCGAGATCGGATATACCGATTGATCATCCAATGTGCTGCTCATCGAAGCTGCTCCGATCTGGTTGCGGGAAACCCGCGGACATCACCGCGGTCACGGCGTTCGACGGCCAGGGCAGTTCGACGGCCAGGGCACAGGAGATCCCCGGACACCGGCCTGGGCCCGCGTCACGGCTCGGCCACGGTTGTGACGGCGGGCTCGGTCGCGGTCGTGGCCGCCTGTGCCCGCCGGCTGCGCCGCGTCTGGGCGACCTGCCGGCTCGCCAGGGAGACCGCGATCAGCAGCGCCACCCCCTGGAACAGCGGCTGGATCCAGAAGGTGCCAGGCCCGAAGGCCAGCTGTAGCCCCTTGACGCCGAAAGCGAGCGCGAAGTAAGCGATCAGCGTGCCCCACACATTGGGCCGCCGGGAGAACTGCGACGCCCCGAAGAACACCGCCGCCAGCGCGGGGAACAGCAGGCCCGGACCGGCGTCCGCGGTGTAGGCGCCGACCCGCATCGCGTAGATGACGCCGGCGATCCCGGCCACCGCGCCGGAGGCGACGAGCGAGCCGTAGACAAGCCGCTCCGTCGACAGGCCGGCCAGCCGCGCGGCATCGGGGCTGCTGCCGACGGCGAACAGGTAGCGCCCGGCCGGCGTGTGCTCCAGCACGAACCACCCGATGACCGCCAGTACCAGCAGGTAGAGCACGACCACCGGAACACCCAGCAGGTTCGTGCTGCCAAGCGTCGCGAACCGGTCGGAGAACGCGCCGGTGATCTGACGGTTGTCGGAGACCTTCAGCCCCACAGCGGTGAGCACCTGGCTCACGCCGAGGGTGGCTATCAGTGAGTTGACCCGCAACCGCACCACCAGGAAACCGCTGATCAGACCGACCAGGCAGCACAACAGCACAGCGCCGGTACAGACCAGGGCGATCGGGACGCCGGTGTTGGCCGCGAACCAGTTGATCACGACGAGCGACAGCCCCATCATCGCGCCGATCGACAGGTCGAAAACACCGGCCGCGAGCGGGACGAGGAAGGCCAGTGCCAGAACCGCCGTCACCACGCCTTCACCGAAGGTGAGACGGAACGTGCTGACCGTCAGGAACAGGTGCGGCTTGAGCGCGCCGAAGATGACGATGAACAGCGCGAAGAGAATCAGTGCGCTGTACCTGCCGAGCGTGACGCTGACCGGCTGCCGGACCGGCTCCGGCGGACGGGGAGCGCCGGAGCTCCCGCGGCCCGTCCCGCCCGCCGCGGCGACGCCGGCTTCCCGCGCCGTGGCGGGCCC
>NZ_CAKJTO010000149.1:0-9056 GCF_917627405.1 Protofrankia sp. Cj5 | reverse complement strand
CTCGAATTCCTCTCGGCGGATTATGGCTATCGTCCGTGCGAACGGGAAGCGGATGTCCTCGGCGGTCGTGGTCCAGATGGCCCACCGCTTGATGCGTCCGTGTGAGCGTTCTTCTTCCTCGTGATGAGAGGCTTCCTGGAGTAACGGAAGACAGCGCTCGAAGACATGGCGGTGAAGGGTGGGCTGGTTTCGTTTGACGGTAAGGACGTAGTCGATGCCGCGTTTATGGAGGAGAATCGCGGTTCTGAACTGCGTGTGGGCCGCATCCGCCGTGATAATGGCTCGCCCCCGTGTATATTTAATCATTTTTACCAGCTTCCCCACCTGGGTTATTTCGTTGGTGCTGCTGGGAACCAGGGTCTGGGCGACGACGACGCCGTCTTCATGGATCATGGCGGCAAACAGTGTGACCTGCGCGTTCTCATCGGTCCAGGCGCCCCGCAGAACCTTCCCATCCAGCGCGAGTACCAGATCACCGTCGCGATCGCGTGTCGCGCATTCATGCAGCCAGGCACCGACAATAAGGTCCAACACGTCCGCGTCGACCTGTGTCAGGACATCCCGAATCGTGCTCTCGCTCGGCGCCTCGTACCACGCGCGAAAATAATCGTAGGGCGCCCCGAGCTGGGCGAGAAGGCGTTGCGGAAGGTCGCCGGCCCGTCGGCCGATCTGGCGGTAGTTCGCGGCGCCAGCGAGTGTCGCGACAACCGCGACAGCGAGAATACAATCAATGTTGTAGATTTTTCCGCGGGCCGCCCGGAAATCTTTCACCTGGCGCAGCATCTCGAGAAGTCTGCTGGCCGTATTCTCGCCGGCGTGGTCATGGCCGTTCGACAGGGTGGCGCCGGTCTGGCATGATGACATGCGATGGCCTTCTCGGTTGGGGTTGTGTTTCTGGTACTTTCATTATCCCGACCGGAAGGTCATTTTCATCACAACGGCACGTCAGATGTCAGATAATGCAGCGGCCACAGGTCGCCTATCACGTTCCAGCAGATTCTTCTGGTCGACACGCGACGTGCCGCGCCGATATGTTGGCGAATCTCGACCGATGTAGGCGGGGCAGCGTTGAAGCGCACTATACCCTTCCACGGTGCATGTGGATGGCCTCACAAGACGACTACAAAAAGTAGTAGATCGTAACGCTGTGCGACCTTCGCGCACCCCTGGGTGCTTGCACGGAAATGCCCGGACCGGCGGTTCCGGTGACCTTTTTTGTTCTGGGAACGGGTGCAGGACGCACCTGTTGGCTGGTGGAACGTGTAGTGGAGGGGGCGCTGGGTACCACGCAGACGGATGCCGTTACGCTTCTTGCCGCCGGTCTCAGCTGAAATCGGAGCATGCCTGTGTGGACCTCCTCTGACCGCCAACCGCCGCGGGCGTTGCGGGTGGCGGTCGTTATCGCTGTGTGGGCCGCGCTGGCGGCGGCTTGCGCGGAAGAACCTGGACCGTCCATACGTGCTGCGACGCCGGCACGACCGCAGGTATCGACGAACGGGAATCCGGCGCCACTATCGGCTCCCGCGGGGGACGGCGGTGGCTCACAACCGGTCGATGTGTATGCCTTTGACGGGGCGAACCAGTTCAGTCCGGCTGTTCGTCGCGCGAGGCAGCTCGTCTACGTTCCGAACAGTGACAGCAACACCGTCGATGTGATCGATCCGGCGAGATTCACGGTGATCGACCATTACGTGACCGGCCGCAATCCCCAGCATGTGGTGCCGTCTTGGGATCTGTCGACGCTGTACGTGACCAACGACCTGGCCAACAGTCTCACCCCGGTCGACCCGACCACCGGCAGGATCAAAGGGCCGAATATTCCGGTCGCAGACCCCTACAACATGTACTTCACCCCGGACGGAAAATATGCGATTGTGGTGGCAGAGGCGCTGCAACGGCTGGACTTCTACGACCCACACACCTGGCAGTTGCGGATGCACCTGCCTGTCGACTGCCCGGGGGTCGACCATGTCGACTTTGCCGCGGACAACTCGTTCCTCGTCGCGACGTGTGAGTTCTCCGGGAAGCTGGTCAAGGTCGATCTGGCGACGCCCTCGGTTGCGGGCTACCTGACGGTCGGGGGCATGCCACAGGACATCAAGCTCGACCCGCGGGGCGAGGTGCTCTACGTCGCCGACATGATGGCGAACGGCCTGCACCTCGTCGACCCGGTCCGGTTTGTCATGACTGGGTTCCTGCCCACCGGCAAGGGGACGCATGGGCTGTACCCGACCCGGGATGCGACCGCGATGTACGTGTCGAACCGGGGGGAGGGTTCGGTCTCGCTGGTGGATTTCGCGACCCGCCAGGTACGGCGCACATGGCAGCTCCCCGGTGGGGGGAGTCCGGACATGGGTGGGGTGTCTGCGGACGGGTCGGTGTTGTGGCTGACCGGCCGGTACAACGGTGAGGTGTACGCGATTTCGACGAGGGACGGGAGTCTGCTGGCGCGGATCAGGGTGGGGCCGGGGCCGCACGGTGCCTGTGTGTGGCCTCAGCCGGGCCGTTACTCCGTCGGTCACACCGGCATCCTGCGCTGACCGACCGCTCAGAACGCCCCGGGGATAGGTGGCCTACCGCGGGGGACGAGTGTCATCGCGGTGTCCAGGTCTTTCGTGTTCTCCCCGCAGGGCACGAAGACCGTGCCACCGGCTGAGGGTTCAGCTTCTGTTAAGCGGCGTCGCGGCATGGTCGGCCTATGTGGACACGAAAGTTGCTGGCGGTCTGGGGGCTGGCGCTGGTAGGGCTCTTCTCCATAGCTGGCCTTGTTTCCTGCGGTTCATCCTCCAGCACGCCGTCGTCCTCGGGAGCCTCTGGGGGATCCGGATCGTCGCAGAGCACGGCTTCGCCCGCGGCGGCCGGCGGGGGCGCCTCGGCTGGCGGATCCCAGGAACCGGTCCCGGTGGAGAAGAATCCGCCGGGAGATATTCCGGACAACGTCGCATTCATTGCTTATATGAATGCCTCGGGCGGCTATTCCTTCGTCCGCCCCGAGGGCTGGGCGCAGACGACGGCTGGAGCGCGGGCCTTGTTCGTCGACAAGCTGAACGGTATCGCCGCCGAGACGGTGGAGGGAAGCCAGGCGCCGAGCGTGGCCGACGCGGCCGCCCACGAGATACCGCGGCTGCGCTCGACGCAGCCGGCGTTCGAAGCGCGGTCGGTCGATCCGGTAAGCCTGCCAGCAGGGGCCGGCGTGAAGATCGTGTACCGGCGGAACTCCGCTCCCGATCCGGTGACCGGCAAGCAGTACCGCGACGAGGTGGAGGAATACTTGATCGCCAGGGGTGGGAAGACCGTCCGTCTCGACCTCTATGGACCGGTGGGCGCCGACAACGTTGACGCCTACCGCACAATCACGCAGAGCTTGAGGCTGTCGTGATCGTGCTGGAGGCTCGTGGCCTGCACCGGTTCTATCGTCGTGGTGGCCGGGTCGACAGCGAGGTCGCGGCGTTGCGGGACGTCGACCTGGCCGTGCGAGCCGGCGAGATGGTCGCGGTCGTCGGTCACTCGGGTTCGGGAAAATCCACGCTGCTGGCGCTGTTGGCCGGCATCGATGATCCTGATGGCGGCGGCGTGTGGCTGACCGGAGAGCGGATGTCGCACCGGCCACCCGCGGAGCAGGCACGGCTGCGGGGCCGTCACCTGGGCGTCCTCACGCAGGGAAGCGGCCTGATCAATCACCTGTCGGTGCGGGAGAACGTTCTGCTGGCCGCGTCGTTGCGCCCGCACCCGCGACCGGGCAGGGCGCAGGCGGATCAGCTGCTGGAGCGGCTTGGTCTGGAGACGCGGCGGCTTTCCCGCCCCTCGACACTGTCTGGCGGGGAGACCGCACGCGCCAATCTCGCGGTCGCGATGATCGGCGATCCCGCGGTGCTGCTCGCGGACGAACCGACGGCGGAGGTGAACCGGGCTGAGGAGGCGGACGTGCTGCGGCTGCTGCGTGCGGAACGCCCCCGCGCGAGCGCTGTCGTGGTGGTCACCCATGCGGCGGCGGTCGCCCGGGTCGCGGACCGGACGATCACCATCACGGCCGGGCGGATCACATGAGTGTGCTGGTGGACGCCGTCGAACTGGAGATCTCGTATAAGCGCACCCCGGTGCTGGCTTCGGTGGATCTCACCGTGTCCGCAGGCGATGAGCTGGGGCTCAGCGGACGTTCCGGTAGCGGCAAGACGACCTTGCTGCTCGCGCTGGCCGGTTTGCTGCCCACGTGCGGGGCCGTCTCCTGGCCAGATCTCTCGCCCGATCCGCTGGTCCGACGCCGCCAGATCGGACTGGCGTTCCAGGCGCCCTCGTTGGTGCCCGAGCTGACCGCGGCCGAGAATGTGATGTTGCCGTTACGGCTACACGGCGCAACGCGGCAATCGGCCACCACCGCCGCGCGTACCGCGCTGGCCGACGTCGGCCTCGGCGAGGTCGCCCAGGCGCTGCCGGCGGAATTGTCCGGCGGTCAGCAGCAACGGGTGGCGTTGGCGCGTGCGCTGGCCGGGGATCCGCTGCTGCTGTTGGCCGACGAACCGACGGGGCCGTTGGATCGCGGCACCGGTGCGGAGATGGTGGTGGTGATGCGCTCCCGGATGCGCCGCGCCGGTGGAGCGCTGGTCATCGCGACGCACGACGAGGACGTGGCGGGGCTGCTGCCCACCCGCGTCGAGCTGCGTGACGGCACCCTGCGCCCGACCGCGGGGCCGCCACCGGCGACGATCCCCTCCCCCGTGTCGCAATATGGAACGGAGGGCGACCGGTGAGGGCCCTATCATGGATCCGGGGATTGGTGACACATTCTCCGGCTGCGGTGCTGGGCGGAGCCGTGAGCGTTGCGGTAACGGTGGCCTTCGTCGCCTCGCTGGGTAGTTTCATCACCGTCAGCTCCGCCGATCTGACGGTCCGGGCATCCGCCCGCGTGCCCGTCGACTGGCAGGTCCAGGTGACACCGCAGGGTGATCCCGCCCGCGTCGTCGCCGCGGTCGGGCGGTTGCCTGACCTGCGAGCGCACGTCGCCGTCGACCGGGTCGCGGTCCCCGAGCTGTCGGCGACGGGACCCGATGGCAGCCGCCAGACCGGGCAGGCCCAGATCCTGGCCATGCCCCAGGACTACGCCGCGGTGTTTCCCGGTGAGATCAGGCCGCTGGTGGGTAGCGCACGCGGTGTGCTGCTCGCCCAGCAGACCGCCGCGAACCTGGCGGTCGTTCCCGGCGAAACAATCACCGTCCGAACGGCAGACGGCGCGACCTCCGCGCTCACCGTCGACGGCGTCGTCGACCTTCCCGCCGCCGACTCGCTGTTCCAGGTCGTAGGAGCGCCGGCGAACGCCGGTGCGACGGCACCACCGGACAACGTCGTTCTGGTCCCACCGGACCGTCTCCCGGCGCTGGCGCGCGGCACCACGGTGGTGCACCAAATCCATGTCGGCTTCGATCACACCGTCCTGCCGCACGATCCCGCCGCCGCCGGGACACTCATCCAACAGCGGGACAACCACCTTCAGATCGAGGTGGCCGGTGGTGCCCTCGTCGGTGACAACCTGCAATCCGCATTGTCCGGGGCCCGGGAGGACGCCCTTTACGCCTTCCTGCTGGTGCTGTTGCTCGGGGTGCCCGGCGTGGCGCTCGCCGCCACAGTCGCCGTTCTGGTCGTCGCGCTGCGCGGCGAGCGCCGCCGCCGTGAGGTCGCGCTGCTGCGGCTACGCGGGGCGGGGCCGGGAACTGTCCTGCGTCTGGCCGCCGGCGAGACCGCTCTGACGGCGTTGCTCGGAGCGGCGCTGGGCCTGCCGATGGCGTGGCTCGCGATCCGCCTCGCGTTGCCTGCGGGTAGCCACCTGGTGCCCGCCTCGACGTGGACGGCGCTCGGCGTCGGCGTCGGCGTCGGCGTCGCGGTAGCCGCGGGTACCCAACTGGGGCCGGCGATCCGGGTGATGCAGGACCGGCGGGCCGGCACGGTCCGGGCCGACACGTCGTTCGCCCCGCCCGACCGTGCGCCCTGGCCGCTGCGGCTCGGTCTCGACTGGATCCTCCTCGCCGGAGCCGCGGTCACATTCTGGCTCACCTCCCGCGGCGGGTATCACGTCGTCCTCGCCCCCGAGGGCGTGGCGACGACCGCGGTGAACTACGCGGCTCTCCTGGGCCCGGCGATGGCGTGGCCCGGGCTGGCACTGCTGGTGTGGCGCATCAGCGCCGGCTGGTTCGCCCGGCGCACCGGGCGGCTGTCGGGTGACCGCCCTGGACGGGCACCCGAGCTGGAAGCGGCGTCGCTTCGACGACGTCGCCACATCGTGGCGCGCGGTTCGGCCGGTCTCGCCGTCGCGCTGGGCCTCGCGGCGTCCACGGCCGTCTTCACCTCCACCTACGATGCCCAGGCCCGGCTCGATGTCGCCCTGACCGTCGGTGCCGACGTCGCGGTCACCGAACCCCCCGGCGCCGTCGTCAGCCCGTCCGCCGGCGACACGCTCCGCGACGCACCCGGCGTACGGGCCGTCGAACCACTGCAGCACCGCTTCGCCTATGTGGGACCGGACCTCCAGGACATCTACGGCGTGAACGCCGACACGATTCGGCGGGTCGCCCCGCTTCGCGACTCATTCACCCCGGGTAGCACCGTGTCGAGCGCACTGGCCACTCTGAGCAGTACTCCTGACGGAGTACTGCTCTCCGCGGAGACGCTGCACGACTACCAGCTGCGTCCCGGCGACCCGGTACAGCTGCAGCTCCAGACCGGACCCGACCGGATCTACCAGCCGGTGACGTTCCATGTGATCGGTCAGATCAAGGAGTTTCCCACCGCTCCGAAGGACTCCTTCATCGTCGCCAACGCCGCCTACATCATCCACGTGACCGGCTCGGACGCGGTCGGCAGTTTTCTGATCGGATCGTCCGACCCGACCGCGACCGCCGCGTCCCTACGGTCGCGGCTCGCGCCCGGCGTCAACGTAGCCGACGTGCGTTCCGCCCGCGCCACCGTCACAACCGCATCCGGCTTGGCCGCGTCCGATCTTGCCGGCCTGTCCAGGCTGGAACTCGGTTTTGGGGTCCTGCTCGCGCTGGCGTGTTCCGGCCTGGCGTTGCTGCTCGGCGCGTCGCAACGACGGCGTTCCCTGGTGCTGCTACGCGCCTTCGGCGCCACCCCCCGCCAGCGCGGACGTTTCCTGGCCACCGAAGCGCGGGGACTGGTCCTGGGCGGTGTCCTCGGCGGCGCGGCGATCGCGGCGGCCATCAGCTACCTGCTCATCAAGGTACTGACGGGGATCTTCGACCCACCGCCTGCGGCACCGGCGATTCCGGTCGGCTATCTGGTCGCTCTCGTCGCCGGTGTCGTGGCGGCGGCGGCTGCGGTGGTGGTTCTCGGTGGCCGGATGGCGGGCGCCGCGGGCCCGAAGGAGCTCCGAGACCTGTGAGCGTGCCCGACCGTGAACACACTGAGACAATGCGGTTGCCGTGGAGGGCGCCGACCCGCATGGCCCCGGGGCGCGGTCCGGTCCGTCCGGGAACGTGCGACAGGAGCTGTCGATGCGGATACTGATCGTGGAGGATGAGGAAAACCTGGCCGCCGCGATCCGGGACGGACTTCGTCATGAGGGTTGTGCCGTCGACGTCGCGGCCGACGGCGAGCAGGGCCTGCGGCTTGCCTGCTCCCACCCCTACGACGCGATCGTTCTGGACATCATGCTTCCGTGTCTCAGCGGCTATGAGGTCACCCGGTCGCTGCGCCGGGCGCGGGTCTGGACACCTGTCCTCATACTCACCGCGAAGGACGGGGAGTACGACGAGGCCGACGCCCTCGATCTCGGCGCGGACGACTACCTGACCAAGCCCTTCTCCTTCGTTGTGTTGCTGGCACACCTGCGAGCACTGATCCGGCGAGGCTCCCCGAGGCGTCCGACCGTCCTGACGGCGGGTGATCTCCAGCTCGATCCGGCCCGGCACCGCTTCAGCCGGGCCGGAACCGAGATTCGGCTACGGCCCCGCGAGTTCGCGCTCATGCACTACCTCATGCGCCATCCCGACCAGGTGCTGCCCAAGAGCAACATCACCGCCAACGTCTGGGACGAGTTCGGGGAAAGCGATCCGAACCTCGTCGAGGTCTATATCAGCTATCTTCGAAGCAAGATTGACAGACCGTTCGGACGGCAGGCGATCGAGACGGTGCGCGGAGTGGGGTACCGACTGCGGGCTGACGGCGGTTGACCGACCATCGGGAAGACGCCGCGGCGCGCCCGCGGTGGTGGCGCCGGCTGTCCTTCCAGCTGCGGGTGACCTTCATCGCGACCCTCGTCGCGGCAATCGGTCTTGCCACCGCCGGGTTCCTGCTGATCACCGGCGTCAGCAGCAGCCTGCTCGGCACTATCGACGATGCGGCCCGCGAACGTGCACAGACGCTCAGCGCGGTCGTCACCCGCGGCGCCGTGCCGGACCCGTTGCCCAGTTCCGGCGCGGACACCAGCATCGCCCAGGTCATCGCACCCGACGGTCATGTGATCGCCAGCTCACGGGAGTTCGACGCCGGTGAGGAGGCCCTCCCGCGGCCCGTTGGAGGGCTGTCGGCCGGGGAACGCATCGAGGATCGGGTGGCGCTCGCGCACGGTCGTTTCCGGATCCTGACGCTGCCGGTACGTACCCAGGGTTCCACCGCCACGATCGTGATCGCGTCACCGTTGAGCGACTATGACCAGGCAGTCGGCCGCGTCACCGCAGCGGCCGTGGTTGGCGGCCCCACTTTGCTGCTCCTGCTCGCGGTCGCGGTCTGGACACTCGTGCGTTACACCTTGCGCGTCGTTGATCGCATCCGCGGTCAGCTCGACACCATCACTGCGGCGGATCTCCATCGCAGGGTCGACGTTCCCCCCGCTCGGGACGACATCCGCCGCCTTGTCCTGACCATGAACCAGATGCTGAGTCGACTGGAGAATGCGGCAACCATGCAGCATCGCTTCGTTTCCGATGCCGCCCACGAGCTACGCAGCCCGTTGGCGGCCCTGCGTGTGCAGCTCGAGGTCAGTCACCACACGTCCGAGGAGGGCAGCTGGCAGCACGAAACCCTCCGCATGATCCACGATGTGGACC
>NZ_CAKJTO010000148.1:0-9194 GCF_917627405.1 Protofrankia sp. Cj5 | reverse complement strand
AGCGTGTTTCGAAAGCCGCCTGTCCGGTTCGCCATGCCCAGGCGGCCCTGGCCGCGTTCTCAGCCATCCCATATACCACTCATCCGGTATCGGGGTAGCCCGTGCCCTTGCCAGCAACCACCTGAACGCGGCTCCCCGATCAAACGACGACTTCCGAAACGCGCCGTAGTCCGCGGCAGAGCACCGACGGAGGGCCAGGTCATGCATGATCACGTTGTCAGGAACGTCTTCCGCAGCGGCTTCGAGATGTCCGAACTCACCTGGACTCCATGGGTGGAGCCGGGACGAGCCGGGGTCGAACACCACATCCTGTGGGCTCCGGACGATGGCGGTGAGGACTCCGCCGGGCTGCTTTTACGATTTCCCCCCGGCGCGCACGGAGATTTCCACGAGCACCTTGGCTACGAGTTGATGCTCGTCTTCGACGGCACCCTCGACCGCAGCGACGGGCGGTCGTTCAGCGCCGGTGACCTGGTGGTCGAAGGCCCGGGAACGCGGCATCAGATGTCCAGCAGGCTGGGTTGCACGGTACTGGCGATCCGCAGCAAGCCCGCGGTGGCGAGAGAGCCGTCGGCGGGTGAGATCAGGAACACGGCCGAGACCGCCACGACAGGCACCCACGCACGTCCGGCTGCCTCGACGGCCGAGGAATCGATCGTCCGGTGAACACGCCCACCATACCGAGCCGGCAGGTGCTGCTGACCACTGTCTCCTCAGACTCCCACACCTGGAATCTGGTATTCCTGCATCTCCTTCTCGAAGAGGCGGGCTACCAGGTTCACAATCTCGGCCCGTGCGTACCGGACGACCTCGTGCTGTCCTCCATCACGGCGCTCCGGCCCGATGCCCTGGTCGTCAGTACCGTGAACGGCCACGGGCGGATGGACGGGGCACGGCTGATCCGCCAGATCCGGACAGCGCCATCCACCCGATATATACCGGCCATCATCGGAGGGCGGCTGGGAATACACGGGGACGCTGGAAAAGGAATATCGGCCGAGCTCCTCGACGCCGGATTCGACACCGTGTGCGACGAGCGGACCGACCCCCGAACTCTGCCCGGTCTCCTGCTGGCCCTCGGTACCCGAGCCGAGCTGGGGAAAGGTGCGGCATGACCCTCCTGCTGCCGGCGGACCTCGGTTCCTACGTTCGATTCCACGCGGCTGCCGGCCGGCTGGTTGTCCAGCCGCGTATGGGCATGCCCGACCCGGCACAGATGGCCGCCGGCATCCAGGCGGTCGGTTCCATCGATGCGCCCACCGTCGGCACGATCACGCTCGACAGCTACACCCGGGTCGGCGATCATGCGGCGGCCCAGCGGGCGCTGGCCGCGGGCGGCGAGTCCCTGAACGGCTTTCCCATCGTCGCGCACGGTCCGCGCATCACGGCGATGGTGGTCACGGCCGCCCGTGGAAAGATTCCCGTCCAGGTCCGGCACGGGTCAGCCGCGCCAGCCGAGATCTTCACGAACATGCTCCTGGCCGGTCTGTCCGCGACCGAAGGCGGTCCGGTGTCCTACTGCCTCCCCTATGGACGGACCCCACTGGCCCGGTCGGTGCGCCAGTGGAGGACCGCCACGCGCCAGTTCGCCGCCGGTTGTCGGACGGCCGGGCTCCGAGCGCATCTGGAGACCTTCGGTGGATGCCTGATGGGCCAGCTGTGCCCGCCGTCCCTGCTGGTCGCGATGAGCCTGCTGGAAGCGCTCTTCTTCGTCGAGCATGGTGTGGACAGCGTCTCGCTCAGCTACGCCCAGCAGACCCACCCCGTGCAGGACATCGAGGCGCTGGCCGCGCTACGCCATCTGGCCACGGCCCTGCTTCCGCCGGATGTCGAGTCACACATCGTGCTTTACACCTATATGGGTGTCTACCCGGCCAGCGCCGCTGGCGCGCGGCGCCTGCTGGAAAGCAGCGTCGACATCGCGGTGTGCGGGGGCGCGGAACGGCTGATAGTCAAGACAGCGGCCGAGGCGCATCGAATACCGGCGGTGCCGGAGAACATCTCGGCCCTGACGGCCGCCGCCCTGCGCGCTGGCATCGCGCGTGAGGCGGCCGGCCTGCCGACCCTGTCCGAGGTGGACTACGGGGAGGTGTTCGACGAGGCCAAACGCATTGTCGACGCTGTTATGGGCCTGTGCGACGACATCGGCCAGGCGCTGCTGCGCGCCTTCGCGCACGGGCTGTTGGATGTGCCGTTCTGCCTGCACGCTGACAACCCGGGAATCGCCCGGTCCATGATTGCCTCTGACGGTCGGCTGCGCTGGGCCGAGGTCGGGGGGCTTCCGCTGCCGAACCAGCACCCGTCGGCGACGACGGCGACAAGCACGGCGATAAGCGCGGGCCAGCTGCTGGAGATGCTCTCCTACACCGCCCGAAAAAACGATCGTGCCGCTCAGCAGGCGGCGGCCACTGTGGCGGTGCCTGGATCGCCCCGGCCACTGCGGATCGCGGTGATCGGTACCGGGCCCCGAGGCACAGCCGTGATCGAGAGGATCGCGGCCCGCTGCGCGGACACCCGACCGATCCGCGGCATCGAACTGTACGCGATCGACCAGGAACACGTCGGTGCCGGCCGGATATGGCGGCCTGATCAGCCCGAGTGGTTGCTGATGAACACACCCGCCGGCGAGGTGACCATGTTCTCGGGCCCGCCTGACAGCGGCCCGCCCCGGCCTGGAGCGGGACCGAGCTTCGGGGAATGGTGGTGCGCGTCCGGTGCGCAGAACGCGGATCCGTACGGGTACGCGCCCCGCCAGAGCTACGGGCAATACCTGTGTTTCGTCCTCGACGCGGTGCGGAACAGCCTGCCTGCCGGCATCCGCTTCGTCGGTGTCCGCGGGCGTGTGGACAGCCTCGACCGGCAACACGACGGACAGTTCCGGTTGGGGCTGGCGGACGGAACCGAGATATTTGCCGATCGGGTTGTCATCTGTACCGGTCATACCCTGCCGGCGCTGGACGAAAACCAGCGCCGCCTGTCGGCATTCGCCACCCGCGGCGGCGCCCGGTACGTCCGAGCCGACTCGGCGGCGGATATGGCTCTCGATACGCTCCCGGCCGCGTCAACGGTGGGGGTAATCGGGCTGGGACTGGCCTTCCACGACGTCACGGCGTGGCTGACGGTGGGCCGGGGCGGCCGTTTCGTGTGCGGCCCCGATGAGCTGCGTTATATGCCGAGCGGGCGGGAGCCGTTCATCGTCGCCGGCTCGCGCGGTGGTGTTCCAGTCGCCGCACGGGGACGTAACCAAAAGAGCTTCGATCATGCCTACCAGCCACGCCTGTTCACGCTGCGAAGAATCACAGCGGCGCGCCGGCGGGGACAGCTGGACTTTCGCGAGGACGTGCTGCCCTGGCTCCTGGCCGAAGTCGAGCTGGTCTACTACGCCACCGAGATCCGCAACCGGTTCGGCGCTGAAATCGCCGCCATGTTCAGCGATGCCGTAATCATCTCGGCCCGCGACACGCCACCGCGGGAGGCCCTGTCCGCGCAGGCATGCCGTTTCGACGTCGGCGATCTGCCGAAACTGGACCTCCCGCAGTGCGCCCGGCCGTTCGCGGGCCGGCGGTTCACCAGTCCGCAGGCTTTCCAGGAAGCCCTCGCTGAATTTATCCGAGCCGATGTCGCTGCCGCCGAACTGGGTAACGTCGACGGACCGGTGAAGGCCGCGCTCGACGTCCTGCGAGACGTCCGCTCCGTTATCCGGGCAGCGGTGAGCTATGCCGGCCTGACACCAGCGTCCCATCGCGAGGACTTCCTCGGCTGGTTCGCGCCCATATGTTCCCTCGTGTCGACGGGACCGCCTTTCATACGGCTGCGCCAGTTCCTCGCGCTCATGCGCTGCGGTGTGCTACGTGTTGTCGGGCCCGCGGCCGTCTTCGACATCGATGACACCGAAGGCTGTTTCTTCGCGGACTCCGAACAGGTCGAGGGTGCCCGCGTCCGGCTGGACGCGGTGATTGACGCCCGTATTCCCGAGCCGGATCTGCGGCGCGCGCAGTCACCGCTGCTGCGTCAGCTGGTGCGAACCGGGACGTTCACCAGCTATATAAACAGCGGAGCGGGAAAATCCTATGACACCGGCGGTGTCTGGGTGACCGGCGCGCCCTTCCACCCCGTTGGCGGGAATGGTGTGCCACAGCCCGGGCTGTACGTTCTCGGTATTCCGTCCGAACATACCCGGTGGTTCACCCAGGTCGGCAGCAGCCGGCCTGGCCCATGGGGCGAGTTCATGGCGGACGCGGACAGCATAGCCGGCGACGTGCTGGCGTCACCCGCGGATGTGACCAGCCGGCAGCCGTTCATACCGACGAGCCGGCCATGACCACGACACATGTGCCGGACAGCCCCCGCGCGGACCCGGCCGGAGCGACCGAGTGGTTTCGTGCCGCCCGGGATGTCCTCATCCGCCTGAGACTTGATCACGATGCCGCCCGCGCCGCGTTCGCGTGGCCGCGCCCGGCCACGTTCAACTGGGCGCTCGACTGGTTTGACGTCGTGGCGCGGGACAACGACCGGCCCGCTCTCGAGCTGTTTGACCCGAATGGTGACACAGCCACGGTCAGCTATGCGCGGATGTCGGCCCGTTCCAACGCGACCGCGAACTGGTTGCGGGGCCTCGGTGTCGCGCGGGGAGACCGTGTGATGATCGTCCTTGGCCAGCAGCGGGAGCTGTGGGAGTGCGTGCTCGCCTGTCTCAAGCTCGGATCGGTGCTCATCCCCACCTATCCGAACCTGACCGCACCGGAAGCCGCCGACCGTGTCAGCCGCGGAAGAATTCGCCATCTGGTCTGCCGCGCGGACACCGCCGGGCGTTTCGACGGAATCACTCTCCCCGGCGTCCGGATAGCCGTTCCCGGTGATGTTCCGAACTGGGCCTCCTATGACGACAGCCTGTCCGCGGCGACGGCATTCACCCCGGCCGCGCCGACTCCAGCGGACGATGTCGCCTTCTGTTATTTCACCTCTGGTACAACCGACCGCCCGAAGCTGGTGGCCCACACCCACAGCAGCTATCCCGTCGGGCATCTGTCCAGCATGTACTGGAATGGCCTTCTTCCCGGGGACAGACATGTGAACATCTCCGCCCCCGGCTGGGCCAAGCATTCATGGAGCAGTCTTTTTGTCCCCTGGAGCGCCGAAGCCACGGTCGTCGCGCCGCGTGCGGAAACACTCATGCTGGGAGGGCTGCCAGGCCTGCTCGTGGAGCTGCGTATCGACACCTTCTGCGCGCCGCCGAGCGTATGGCGCGGGATGCGCCCGTATCTGCGGTCGGCACGCCCGGCGCTGCGTGAGGCGCTCAGTGCCGGCGAGCCGCTTGAACCTGATCTCGCCGACGCCATCCGCGGCGCGTGGCAGGTGCCGGTCCGTGATGGTTACGGCCAGACTGAGACGACCGCCCTGGTCGGCACCACACCCGGGCTGCGGCCACGACCGGGCTGGGTTGGCAAACCGCTCCCGGGTTACCAGATCACCTTGGAAGATCCCGATGCCGCCGGATGCGGCGAGCTGTGCGTGGACCTGGCGACGGGGCCGGTCGGTGTGATGGCCGGCTACCTCGACGACGCCGAGCGAACCGCTGGCATCCGGGCTGGCGGCAGATACCGCACCGGGGACATGGCGCAGATGAGCCCGGACGGATGGATTCGCCTGCTTGGACGCCGTGACGAGATGTTCAAGTCGTTCGACCGGAGGATCTCTCCGTACGAGATCGAATCCGTGCTGCGGCTGCATCCCGCTGTCACCGATGTCGCGGTCGTGCCGCTGGCTCACCCGACGGGCGGTACGGTCGCGCAGGCCGTGGTTGTCCCAGCCCTGGGCCACCAGCCGGGCAGCGCGCTGGAGGCGACGCTGCTCACCCACGCGGCGCGGCATCTGAGTGCCGGCCTCTGCCCCCGGTCAGTGCGGTTCACCGACCGGTTGCCACGGACCATGTCCGGTAAGGTCCGTCGCCGCCAGCTGGTGGCCGAGCCCGCCGCCCCGGTCAACGCAGACGCGCCTCCACCGCGTCGACGTGAGCGATGAGATCCTCAGCGCCACCGAGCGCGGCGATCCAGGGAGCCACCTGGGCGAGCGCCGCACGGTCGCACTCCACTACGTGGACCTGCCGTTGAAAAGCGGCCACCGCGAGCCCGCCGCTGTGCCGGGCGGTGCCGCCCGTCGGCAGGACATGGTTGGAACCGGCGAGATAGTCACCGAGCGACACCGGCGCCCACGGCCCGACGAACACAGCCCCGGCGTTACGGACCCGGGCCGCGACCGTGGCCGCGTCCACGGTCTGGATCTCCAGATGCTCGGCGGCCCAGGCGTTGACCACGGTCAGGCCCGCATCCACATCGTCGACCACAGCCACCGCGCCCTGACCGGCCAGGGCAGCCTCCACCCGCTCGCGATGGCGGGTCACCGGCACCCGCTTGGACAGCTCGACCACGACCGCGTCGCGCAGCTCGACGGACGGGGTGACGAGCAGACAGGCGGCCATCGGATCGTGCTCGGCCTGCGACACCAGATCGGCCGCGATGTACGCGGGATCCGCGGTATGGTCGGCGAGAATCGCGATCTCGGTCGGCCCGGCCTCGGCATCCACTCCGACCAGGCCACGCAGCAGCCGCTTGGCCGCGGTCACGTAGATGTTGCCCGGCCCGGTCACCACGTCCACAGCCGGGCAGCTGGCTGTTCCATGCGCGAACATCGCGATCGCCTGCGCGCCACCCGCCGCGTACACCTCGTCCACACCCAGTAGCGCGCAAGCGGCAAGAACGACCGGATGGGGCAGCCCACCGAACTCCCGCTGTGGCGGCGAGGCCACGGCAAGCGAGGCCACACCAGCCTCCTGCGCTGGCACGACGTTCATCACCACGCTGCTCGGGTAGGCGACCCGCCCACCCGGCACGTACAGACCGACCCGCTCCACCGCGATCCAGCGTTCGGTGACCCGGGTACCCGGCGCCACCTCGACGGTCACCGGTTCACGGCACTGCGCGCGATGGACCAGCCGGGTACGGCGGATCGCCTCCGCCAAGGCGTCCCGGACGGCCGTGCCGATGTGCGCAAGCGCGTCGGTGAGCGCGGCGGGCGTAACCCGCAGCGCGTCCAAGCGCACCCCGTCGAAGCGCTCGCCCGCGTCGAGGACCGCAGCGTCACCACGGTCACGCACATCGTCACAGACAGGACGAACCGCGTCCAAGGCCGCGTCGACGTCCAGGGCCGCGCGGGGCAGCAGCCCACGCAGCCGCACCGGCGAGGGAAGGGTTCCCCGCAGATCGAGTTCTCTCAGCACGATGAGGAGAGTATCGCCACCCGGATCCGGTGGCCTCCGGCTCCGGTGGCCTCCAGCTCCGGTGGCCTCCAGCTCCGGTGGCCTCCAGGTCCTGGCCTCCGGTCGAATGCCACCCGAACGCGTCGGTTCACCGTGGCGGCCGGCGGCGGGCCTCCATCGCCAGCCGCCGCGCGCACGTGGTGTGCATGGCTCACTACCGGTGACCACTTCTGTCACCGGTAGCAAACCCGTCGTGCGAACGCCCGCCGACCGCCTGGGCCAATGTCTGGTCCGATGCCCCGCGACGATCCGGGCTACCCGCGGCTGCCGGCCCTACACATGGCTGTCGATGCCCGGAGGCGACGCTGGCGGTCGATTCCGCACCGTGCGGCCGGCGGTCACGATGTCGTTTTGATCAGCTTCCCATCGGCGCCGATCACGAACCAGACACCGTCGACGCCCTGCCCATCGACGTCACCGGGTCCCATGTCGCCGACGTAGAGGTAGAGAGGCCAGTCGCCGTAAACCGCCTGGTTGGTTCCTTCGGCCCGGGTGACCTGCGACAGGAGCCCCTTGTCGGTGCCTGTCCCGGCGACGACAGGGGTACGGCTGATCAGCGCGGGCCAGGTGGCGACGCACTGGCCCGTGCAGGTGCTGGTGCCGTTCTTGTCCTCAGCGAAGGCGTAGAGAGTCCGTCCGTCCTGGTCGGTCAGGATGGGCCCGAGGCTGGAATCTGCGATCTTGACCGCTACCGGCTCCGCGGCCTGGGTGGCCGGGGTAGCCGGGGTGTCGTGCTGGCCCTGGCCGGATCCGCTACCGCAGGCGGCGAGGCTGGTGACAAGGAGTGCCCCGAGTAAGAACATCCGGGTGCGCATGAGATTTCCTCCAGACAGGTGAGATGGATTCGGAACTCACACGTAGCCGTCCCCGCCCCAGTTCAACGGACGACAGAACCAAGCTGCGGTGAACCAACGGCAGCCCGCGCCACGTGTCTATGATGATCCGCCAAATGGACTCTATACGGAGCTACCGGTACGAAAGGATATGGGAGATGCGAGCACCCGCTTTAGCGCTGTCGACGCTGGCACTCAGTCTTGGTTTGGTCGGTGTCACAGCGGTGCAGGCAACCGCCCAGGCGGCCCCGCACACGCCAGACCACACGACCGTCACAAGCACCACCGCCAGGCCAGATCGCGCCGCTGGCATCCGGCGCGCCCGGCTCAAGCCGGTATTCTTCAAAGCCAAACTGGAGGGCTCCAACGAGGTACCGGTTGCCGGCAAACCAGCGGTCGGCGATCCCGACGGTAGCGCTACCGCCATCATCCGGCTGCAGGGTGACCGCGTGACCTTCGCGTTCTCCTGGAAGGGAATCGGCGCGCCGACACTCGGTCACATCCATCAAGGCGCCGCTGGCGTCAACGGCGATGTCAAGGTGGCGCTGTGGGGTACCGCGGTGCCAGAAACGGTGACCGCGGATGCGGGTGCTGTAACAGTCAGCGACCCAGCTATAGCGGACGCGCTGCGCGCGGACCCGGCCGGGTTCTATCTGAACCTGCACACACAGGAATTCCCCGGTGGCGCCGTACGCGGCCAGCTCACCAAGCTGGATGCGCCCGCCGATCTGCTCAGCCTGCTCGGGGGCAGCGGAAGCAAGGCGTTCCTCTCCGGTGACCAGGAGGTCCCGGTTGCCGGCGGTCCGGCGGTCGGCGACCCGACCGGTCGGGCGGTGGCGTTCATCCATCCTCGGGACACAGAGGTCGGCTATTCCTTCGCCTGGCTGGGTATCTCACCGACCCTCGGCCACATCCACAAGGGAACATTCGGGGTCAACGGCCCGGTCGTCGTGCCGCTCTTCACCACCCCGATGCCCAGCACGATCTTCGCCGTGGCCGGCACTGCCACGGGCCTTGACGCGGCGCTGGTCAAGGACATCGCAACT
>NZ_CAKJTO010000147.1:0-9801 GCF_917627405.1 Protofrankia sp. Cj5 | reverse complement strand
GTCCCGGTCCGCGCGGGCGCCGTCCAGCCGCCGGCCGGGACGCCGCGCGGCGACGAGAGCGCGGTCGCGTCCGCCGAACCGCCCGCGACCAGCGCGGGCGGGGGAAGCGGTGTCGCGAGGCCACTGGCTGTGCTGGTGACGTGCGACAGCGTCTCCGTCGCGGAGTCGAGCCAGGCGGAGAGCCAGTCGGAGCGGGCCGCCGGTCCGGTGCCGCCCGCCGCCGTGAGCCCGACGGCGGTGGGCCGGCAGCGCTCCGCGGGCGGGTCGGCGGCCAGCGCGTCCAGGATGTGTTTGACCAGCGCCGGCCGGGTCGCCGTACGCGGGCTGCGGTTCAGCGCCTCCTCAAGCGCGGCCACGTCGACCCAGCCCAGTCCCTCGACCCGGGGCACCAGATGGCCGAGCAGGACCTCGGCCATGGTCACCACGAAGGCGAACCTGTCCGCCTCCGGCGTCGGGATCGGGTCAACCACCCGCAGCTCGGGCGCGGCATAGGGCGCGGTGCGGCCGGCGATCCCGGTCCCGTCGGTGAGCCGGGCCAGGCCCAGGTCGACCAGGACGGCGACGCCGTCACCGCGGACCACGATGTTCGACGGCTTCACGTCGCCGTGTGCCACTCCCTGCACGGTCTGGCCGCCGGAGTGCATGTGGTCGAGCGCGGCGGCGACGGTACGCAGTTTGCGGATCCGCTCGCTGACCCGGGCGTCGGGGTTCTCGTCCCACCACTCGCGCAGCGTCATGCCCTCGACGAAGTCCATGACGACGTAGCCCACGCGGGTGTTCGGGCTGGCCGCACCGGCAAGATGCCAGGACGGCCCGATGAACATGCTCGTGACGCGGACCAGGCCGGGGTGGCTGAGGGTGGTCAGCAGCCGGCTTTGCTTCTCCCAGGCCTCATCGCTCGGCGGCCGGAACATGGTCTTGACCGCGACGGTGGCGCGCCCTTCGGTCGACAGGGGCAGCTCCGCCCGCCACACCTCGCCCTCGCTGCCCCGCCCGATCGTCTCCTTCAGCACGTAGGTGTCCGGCCGCGTGGCTGGGCCGACCCAGTGCGCGGCCGGGTCGACTCCGGTTTCGGTCATGCATTCCCCCCAGGGATGTGCTGGTCATGCGGATGCTGGAACAACGCGGGCCGCCGCGGGCGCCGCCTGTCGCGGGCGGGCAGGCTATGACGGGCAGGCTGTGGCAGGCGGGGATTGTTCGCCGCGAAACACGACGATAGTGGCACTCCCGCGGACGGCCACGCGGGTCTGGCGTGTCCGCCCCGATGGCCAGGCGTAGGGACGCAACGGGCCGGCCTGGGCGGCTCCGGCGAGTCCCGGCGCGCTCGACCTTGTGTTACCGGCCAGCCGGAGTGCCGTCGCGGCGGTCCGGCTGACCACCGCGCGCGGACCGGCCCCTCCTGCTGCCAATCCGAAGTACCGCTGTCAAGCTGAAGCCGGGGACAGGCCCGCGGGATCCGGGCGGCAGGCCCCTGGGACGGACGGGGCCTGGAGGCAGGGTGATGATCGGGGAAGGGCGGCGACACCAGCCGCCGCTCAGCGTGTCCGCGGGCCTCGCCACCCGGATCAACGTTGGTGGCCGGCCGAGCCCGTACGCGATGACCGTCCTTGCCGCGGTCACCCGCATCCCCCGCGGCAAGGTGATGACCTACGGCGATGTCGCCGAGTACGTGGGTGCGGGAACAGGCCGGACGGTCGGCGCGGTGCTCTCCCGGCACGGGCATGACGACGACATCCCCTGGCACCGGGTGCTGCGGTCCACCGGCGAGCCGAATCCGAACGCCCCGGGCGAGGCGCTGCGACGGTTGGCCGCTGAGGGCACGGCACTGCTCCCCGGCGGGGGGCGGGTGGATCTGGCCGTGGCCCGCTGGGACGGCCGGACAGCTGGCTAAGAGCGCGTTTGAGATCGTCATTCCGGCTCGCCGCGTCCAGGCGCCCCCTGGCCGCGTTGTCGGCCAAACCGATACAACTCATCCGGTATCGCTTCGGCCTTCCGTCTTGCCAGGGGGCGCCTGGACGCGGCTCACTGATCGAAAGCCCGATCTCAAACACGCTCTAACAGCACCCGGCCCCGGCACCACCCCGGACCCCGGCGGGAATCGTCCGGTTCTGTCGGTGGCGCGTGGTGTGCTGTGCGCGTGACAGCCCAACCGGACGCTGCCGGGGTTCCCCGGCAGCAGACGCATGCGGTCCCGGCCATGGCGGGCCCGCCGGTCTACCGGCTCGTGCGGACCCCGCCGCCGCCGTCGCGCCCGCCGGTCCTCGACACCGATCAGGCCCGCGTCGTCGCCCACACCGGTGGTCCGCTGCTCGTCTTGGCCGGGCCGGGCACGGGCAAGACGACCACGATCGTCGAGGCGGTGGTCCGGCGGGTGGAGGACGGCCTTGACCCGCAGCGCATCCTGGTACTGACCTTCAGCCGGCGGGCCGCGCAGGAGCTGCGCGAACGCATCACCCGGCGGCTGCGCGCCGCTGTCGGCGCCCCACTGGCCTGGACCTTCCACGCCTGGTGCTACGCCGTCCTGCGGCTGGGCCGGCCGGCGGGCCTTGGCGGCGCCCCACCGAGGTTGCTGTCCGGCCCCGAGCAGGACACGAAGCTCCGCGATCTCCTTGCCGGGACGGTGGAGGTGGGCCGGCCGCGATGGCCGGCCGCGCTCGCGGGCTGCCTCACGTCCCGGGGCTTCGCCGAGGAGGTGCGGGCCATGCTTGCCCGGGCCAGGGAGACGGGGCTGAGCCCGGATGCGCTCGCGGCGCTCGCGCGGCGGACCGGCCGGGACGACTGGGCCGCGATGGCGACCTTCTACGCTGACTATCTTGACGCTCTTGATCTTGAAGGAATGATTGATTACTCCGAACTGGTGCAACAGGCGGCAGCCGTCGCCGAAGACGACGATGTCGGCGTTGGCCTGCGTCGTCGTTACCGCGCTGTCTTCGTCGACGAGTACCAGGACACCGACCCCGCACAGGAGCGGCTGCTGCGGGCCGTCGCCGGTGGCGGCGCGGACCTCGTCGCCGTTGGCGACCCGGACCAGTCGATCTACGGTTTCCGCGGGGCAGAGGTGCGTGGGCTGCTGGAGTTCCCGACCCGGTTCCCCCATGCCGACGGGCGTCCCGCCGAAGTGGTGGCGTTGCGGCGCTGCCGCCGGCTGGGGCCGGTGGCGCTCGCCGTCAGCCGGCGGGTGGCGGACCGCATCCCCGCGACAGGCCTGCCCGCCGAACATCTGCGCGCGCATCGGGATCTGATCGCGGCGGGCGGCCCCGACAAGCCCGGCACAGAACGCGTCGAGGCCCGGCTGTACACCTCCGAGGGCGCCCAGGCCGAAGGCGTTGCTGACCTGCTGCGCCGGGAGCATCTGGAGAACGGCACACCGTGGGACCGCATGGCGGTACTGGTGCGAAGCGCGGCCCGGTCCGTTCCGCCGCTGCGGCGGATGCTCACCGCGGCGGGCGTGCCGGTCGAGGTGGGTGGCGACGAGCTGCCGCTTGCCCGTGACGGTGCGGTCGCGCCGCTGCTGTTGGCGCTGCGCTGCGTCGACAACCCCGACCGCGAGCTGACCGCCGAGACGGTACGGATCTTGTTGACAGGCCCGTTGGGCGGTGCCGACCCGACCACGCTGCGGGCGCTGGGCCGGGCGTTGCGCGCGATCGACCGCGCCGCGAGCGTCCCGGGTGCGACCGCCCCAGCCGTGCCGTCGCCGTCGGCGGAACTGATCCGGCTGGCGGTCGCCGACCCCGGCCGCGCCCTGCCGATGGTCCCCGACCACGTCGCGGGTCCGGCTCGTCGCCTTGGTGAGCTGCTGCGATCCGCTCGCGCGCTGCTCAAGCGCGGTGGCGCGCCCGAGGACGTCGCGTGGCTGCTGTGGTCGGGCACCAGCTGGCCCGCCCGGTTGGAACGGGCGTCCGCCGCGGGAGGGGCGGCCGGGCGGGCGGCAGACCGTGATCTGGATGCCGTGGTCGCGCTGTTCGCGACCATCGGCCGGTCCAGCGCGCGGCGCGGTCCCGGTACCGGCATCGGCCCGCTCCTGGACGAGCTGGAACAGCAGCAGGTCACCGGCGACACCCTTGCCGAACGTCCGGCGCGCGGGGGGGTCGTCCGGTTGCTGACCGCCCATCGCGGCAAGGGCCTGGAATGGGACGTCGTGGTCGTCTGCGGTGTCCAGGACGGGCAGTGGCCGGACCTGCGGACCCGCCACTCGCTGCTGGAGTCCGAACGGCTGGACCGTCCCGAGCTCGGCGGGATGCGGGAGCCCGCGACCCGCGCCGAACTTCTCGCGGACGAACGCCGGCTGTTCTATGTCGCGCTGACCCGGGCACGGCGCCGGCTCGTCGTCACAGCTGTCGACGCCGCTGATGATCAAGGTGTGAGCCCGAGCCGGTTCTTCCGCGAACTGTGCGACGCGGCGCCGCTCGGAGTGTCGGTGACCACGCAGCGGTCCCGGCTGGCCCGTCCCCTGACACTGTCGTCGGCGGTTGCGGCGCTGCGCCGGGCCGCCGTCGACCCGGCTTCCACACCGGCGCTGCGGGAGGCCGCCGCGGCCCGGCTCGCGCGGCTCGCGTCCGCGGTTGATGACGCGGGCCGCCCGCTCGTGGCGTCCGCCCGTCCGGGCCGCTGGTGGGGGCTGGCCGAGGTGACCGCTGGTGAGGTACCAGTGGTCGCGGTGGGCGCCCCCATCCGGTTGTCGGGGTCGTCGCTGTCCGGTTTGTCGACCTGCCCGATGCGCTGGTTCCTTGAGCACGAGGCACATGCGCAGGCCGCGAGCAACTCCGACATGGGCTTCGGCAAGGTTGTGCATGCGCTCGCGGACGAGGTCGCGACCGGGCGGACCGCTCCCGATCTCGACGCGCTCGACGCCCGCCTGGACCGGGTGTGGCGGCATCTCGCCTACGAGGCGCCGTGGCGCTCCGAGCAGCAGCGCGCGGCGGCACGCCAGGCGCTGGCCCGGTTCCTGAGGTGGCACACGGCCACCCGCAACCGGCGGTTGGTGGCGAGCGAGGTCCCGTTCAGCTGCGACATCGTCGTGGGCGGCCGAACGGTGAAGCTACGTGGCTTCATCGACCGTATCGAGCTCGACGACGACGGCCGGGTACATGTCGTCGACTTCAAGACGGGCCGGACGGCTCCGTCCAGTTCGGACGTGGCGCGTCATCCGCAGCTCGGCATCTATCAGGTTGCTGTGCGTGATGGGGCGGTGGCGTCGACAGCCGATGGGGCCCGAGCCGAGCCCGGCGGAGCCGAACTGGTGCACCTGCGCCTTGACGCGCCCTCGGCGCCCGCGCAGCCCCCGGCGCCAGCAGGCCCGGCCGGGGAGGCCGCCGGGCATCCGCCGGCTCGGGCGCCGAAGGTCCAACGCCAGGATGCGCTGCCGGTCGACGGTCCCACCTGGGTGGAGGAGCTGCTGTCAGAGGCTGTCGAGCACATCGACGCGGAGCGTTTCCCACCGCGTCCCGGCACAGCCTGCCCGACATGCGCGTTCCGGCGTTGCTGCCCGGCCCAGGACGAGGGACAGCAGGTGATCACATGACCGTGGCCGCCGCCGCGGCCAGGCCGGCAGGGCCGGCGCCGGCGCCGGCACCGACAGACCTCCGTGATCTACTCGGCGTGCCGTTCACCGACGAGCAGATCGCCGCGGCGACCGCTCCGTTGGAGCCCGGGGTGATCGTTGCCGGCGCTGGCTCGGGCAAGACCTCGGTGATGGCTGCCCGGGTCGTGTGGCTGGTCGCGACCGGCCAGGTGGCGCCCGACGGTGTGCTCGGGCTCACCTTCACGACCAAGGCCGCGGGTGAGCTCACGGACCGGATCCGCCGTGGCCTGGAAAAATCGGGTGTCACGGGTACCGAGGGCGAGACCTGCGCGGGTGAACCGGTCGTGTCCACCTACCATGCGTTCGCGAAGCGGCTGGTCACAGACCACGCGCTGCGGCTCGGTCTGGAGCCCGGTTTCACGCTGCTTGCCGATGCCACCCGCTACCAGCTCGCCGGGCGGGTACTGCGTCGCCACCGCGGACCGGTCACGGCGCTGAGCAGACCGCTGTCGATGCTCGTGGGCGACCTCATCGCACTTGACGCGGAATGCGGCGAGCACCTTGTCGAACCGGGGGAACTGGTCGGTTTCGACCGTGACTGGCTGGCCGAGATCGAGACGGTGCTCGCCGCCGAACGGGAACGGCCGCGCACCAAGGGCCATGTCGACGCACTCGACCGGATGGCCCTGATCGCCCGGTCCCGTCAGGAGCTCAGCGCGATGGTCGCGGAGTTCCGCGCGGCCAAACGCGAGCGTGACGCCATCGACTTCGGTGACCTGGTCCGCCACGCGGTCCGGCTGGCCGACACGGTGCCGGAGGTCGGTGCGCTGGAGCGTTCCCGGGCCGGGGTCGTGCTGCTGGACGAGTACCAGGATACGTCCGTGGCGCAGCGGCGGATGCTCGCCGGCCTGTTCGGCGGTGGTCATCCGGTGACCGCCGTCGGTGACCCGTGTCAGGCGATCTACGGCTGGCGTGGCGCGTCCGTCGCGAACCTCGACGGCTTTCCGGCGCATTTCCCGCGTCGTGACGGCGGGCCGGCGCGGGTGTACGAGCTGTCGGTCAACCAGCGCAGCGGCGGGCGGCTGCTGAGCCTGGCCAACGCGGTGGCGGCTGGTCTGCGGGCCCGCCACCGCGTCGCGCGGCTGCGCCCGAGGGACGATGTCGCCGATCACGGTGAAACGGTGGTGGCACTGCATCCAACCTGGTCGCAGGAGGTTCGCTGGGTCGCGGCGACGCTTCGGGAGGTCGTCACCACCGGGCGGGCCAGGCCCGGGGAGTGCGCGGTACTCGTGCGGGCGCGCCGTGACGTCCCCGCGCTGTATGCGGCGCTGCTTGCGTGGGAGCTGCCCGTGGAGGTCGTGGGCCTTGGCGGTCTGCTGAGCCTGCCGGAGGTCGCCGATGTCATCGCGACGCTGGAGGTACTGGACGACCCGACGGCCAACGCGGCCCTGACCCGGCTGCTCACCGGCCCGCGGGTCCGCCTGGGCCGTCGTGATCTCGCCGCGCTCGGGCGTGCGGCGCGCGAGGCCGCCGGCGCCGGGGCGGGGCGCCCCGCCCTCCTCGAGCAGCCGGGATCCGACCAGCCGGGATCCGAGCGGCCGATGGGCGGACAGGGGCCGGATGCGCTTGACGAGGCGGTTCTCGGGATTGACCCCTGCGATGTGGTCGCGCTCGCCGACGTACTGGACGACCCGGGTCCGCAGGTGTCGGCTCAGGGCCGGGCCCGGCTGCGGATGCTCGGCGCGGACCTGCGTCACCTGCGCGTTCATATCGACGAGCCGTTGCTGGACGTCATCCACCGGATCATCGAGGTCACCGGCTTGGATGTGGAACTGGCGGCGAGCAGCGAGGCGGTCACAGCCCGCCGCCGTGACAACCTCGCCGCGTTCGTCGACGTCGCGGCCGGCTTCACCGGCCTGGACAACGACGGTTCGGTCCGCGCGTTTCTGGCGTTCCTGCAAGCCGCGCGGGAACACGAGCGCGGTCTGGACGCGACCAGCCCCTCCGGCGCGGATGCGGTCCAGCTGATGACCATCCACAAGTCCAAGGGGCTGGAGTGGGAGGTCGTGGCCGTGCCGAATCTCAGCCACACGGTTTTTCCGATCACTACCGTCCGGTCGAAGTGGACCACATCTCCGTCGGTGCTGCCCACGCCGTTGCGCGGGGACGCCGACGAGCTGCCTGTGCTGCGTGGCCACGGAAAATCCGACCTCGCCGAGTTCGCCGCCGACTGTGACGGCTACCTGGAACGGGAGGAACGCCGCCTCGGCTATGTCGCGTTCACTCGGGCCAAGTCGGTGTTGTTCGGCAGCGGGCACTGGTGGGGGCCGTCGCAACGTCGGCTGCGTGGGCCGTCGGTCTTCCTCGGCGAACTGTACGATCATGTGCGCGCCGGTCACGGCACAGTCGCGGCGTGGGCGCCGAGACCATCCGAGGATGAGACCAACCCGCAGCTCACCGGTATGGAAGAGCTGGACTGGCCGCTACCGTACGAGCCCGCGTCCGCTGCCCGCCGCCGTGCCGTCGCCGAGCGGGTCACCACGCATCTGACCGCCCTGGCCGCGGGGCGGCCGTTGCCCGCGGACGATCTTACCGCGATGGCTCCGGCGGAACGGCAGGCACTGGCCGAACTCGACCGCGATGTCGAGCTGCTGTTGGAAGAGGCTCGCCGCGCTCGGCGGCCGTCCCGCACGGTGGAGCTGCCGCACGCGCTCACCGCCTCCCAGGTGGTGCGGCTGCGGTCTGATCCGGCGGGGCTGGCCCGCGACCTCGCCCGCCCGATGCCGCGGCGCCCGGCACCGCTGGCACGTCGGGGTACGGCGTTCCACGCCTGGGTGGAGGACGTCTTCGGGCAGGTCCCGCTACTTGATCCCGAGGATCTGCCGGGGGCCGCGGACGAGGCAATGGACGAGGTAACCGATGAGATGCCGGCGGACGGCGACATCATGGCGTGGCGGGCGGCGTTTCTGGCCAGCCCGTATGGCCGGCGGCGCCCGTTCGCGGTGGAGACGCCGTTCGAGCTGTTGATCGCGGGTCGGGCGGTCCGGGGCCGCATCGACGCGGTGTACGACCTCGGGGGCGGCCGTTGGGAGGTAGTGGACTGGAAGACGGGCCGGCAGCACGCGGACGCGGTGCAGCTGGCGGTGTACCGGCTGGCCTGGGCACGGTTGCGGGGGGTGCGCCCGGACGCGGTGGACGCGGCGTTCCTGTACGTCCGCTCAGGTGAGGTGGCCCGCCCGCCGCTGCTGTCCGAAACCGAGCTCGAATCCCTTCTCCGCGGCCCGTGACCGGCCCCGTGACCGGCCCCCGCCCGGCTCATCCAGACCACGCGGCCAGCCAGCGGCCCCAGCCGCTAGGACGAGAAGCAGGCATTGAGCACGATCCGGTCCACGCGGTCGTACGAGCCGGCCACAGGTCTGCGTACCGCTCGCTGAGCTCAGTGGGAGGTGACGGCGATATATGCCCGGGGAGGCTCCGAGGGGCTGATGCGTGTGGCTGTCAAGCGGTTAAACCTTGATCGACATCCAGAACCTCTGACACGCCGACAAAACGGGGAGGTTCTGGCAAAGATCGATATCCCTGTGACCTGCACAAACGTAAACGATCGATCTTTTGGATCAGTTTATCCACAGCCCCCGCCGGGAGGTTCTGGAAGGATCTTGCAAACCCGCAGCTCAGACCCCCCAGGATCGGTGGTACTGTCGCACGGCAGGAACTTTCCGAGTCGGATTGAAACAGTGCCGCGGCCATGATGACCTCGACACCCGCCAGGGTCGCACGGCAGGAACTTTCCGAGTCGGATTGAAACCTGACCCCAGAAGCACTCTGGATTTGGTTGTAGTCGCACGGCAGGAACTTTCCGAGTCGGATTGAAACTGTTTGAACTCCATCGCATACTTGCGCTCATCGAGTCGCACGGCAGGAACTTTCCGAGTCGGATTGAAACGTCGTGAAGTCACCTCGGTCGCTCGCGTCGGCGGTCGCACGGCAGGAACTTTCCGAGTCGGATTGAAACGTCGTGAAGTCACCTCGGTCGCTCGCGTCGGCGGTCGCACGGCAGGAACTTTCCGAGTCGGATTGAAACCGGCGATCTCTCCGAGATCGTTTCCCTTCGCCTGTCGCACGGCAGGAACTTTCCGAGTCGGATTGAAACTCCAAGATGACCTGGTTGTAGCCCCACTGGCGGTCGCACGGCAGGAACTTTCCGAGTCGGATTGAAACCAGCGCAGGTAGTCCTCCAGAGTGCCCACTTCCGAGTCGCACGGCAGGAACTTGTAGGG
>NZ_CAKJTO010000146.1:6606-10341 GCF_917627405.1 Protofrankia sp. Cj5 | reverse complement strand
TTTCGACGGCGATGTCGGCCAGCAATGCACGTACCCGCGGATCGGCCGGCAGATTCTCGGTCTCTATGCGCACATGGGCGGCCAATGCCGCCAACGCGTCCAACGATGAGCCCAAGCGAACCGCCGTATCCATCAACGCCTCGGACACGACGTCCCCCCTTCTGATCTGCCCGCACCTGCTGGCGGAGTCAGGGTAGACCAATCCGGAGCCGCGGCCGTCTGGCCCTGCGGTTCACCTGACCAGGCCGCGCCATCGCCGAGCAACGCGCGTAGCTCCTCCGGCTGGCGGATGAGGTCGTCTGTGTATCGGGCGGCCAGGCTGGTTCGTACTCCCGGCTGCCGGGCCACCACGTCCCGCAACAGCGTCGAGCGGTTGCTCGCCGCGAAGGCCGCCGGTGGGGCGAAGGCCGCCGGTGGGATGGAGCGCCCGGCGAACCGCGGCTTGGCGAGCACCAGTTCGGCAGCGTGCGTGATGATGTCCTCGACCAGGATGCCAAGGCCGCGCGTCATGCGCGGGATGCACCGCCGGCGGCACGGACCCACCTGGCGCGGGGCGGCTTCAGCCGTCGCGTCCGACACCGCGATCGGGTGCGCTCATGTCTCCCGTCCCGGGCGTGCCGTCGGCGAGTCCGTAGCGCAGGTACACGGTGCCCCGCGGACTGGCGGCCGGCGGTTCGAGGAGGGTGACGTTCGTGGGCACCGCGCCCCCGTCGAACACCTTCTTCCCGACGCCGAGGATGACCGGGTGCACCCAGAGGTCGAGACGGTCGAAGAGCTTCTCGCGCAGGAGAGTCTGCACCAGGTTCAGGCTCCCAACGACCTTCACGTGCCTGTGCCGGTCACGAATCTCGTGCACCGCGCCGGCCAGATCAGGGCCTAGCTGCGTGGACCCGGCCCACGAGAGGTCGGGCCGGCCGCGGGAGGCCACGTACTTCGGGACGCTGTTGAAGAGCGTGGCGATCTCGTTGTCCTCGCCGCCATCCTGGTTCGGCCAGTAGGCGGCGAAGATGTCGTACGTCCGCCGGCCGAGCAGGAGGGCGTCCGTGCCCTCGTACGCGGCACCGACCTGCGTCCCGGTGACCTCGTCCAGCAGGGGTGCCTGCCAGCCGCCGAACGGGAACCCGACCGGGTCCTCGTCGGGGCCGCCGGGTGCCTGCGCGACGAGGTCGAGGGTGGCGAACAGCTCGATGTGGATGAGGCCCATGCCCGTACTCCCTGATGAGGTGGTGGTCCCGCTTGAAAGGTAGACCCGCGTGCCGACAGACTCATCGCCGCGACGCGGCTGCGCACTCGTCGACCGCCTCGTCCGCAGGCAGCTGCCGCAGGTCGCGATCCTGCTGTCGCGGACTGTCAGAAGATTTTCCGGTAACTACCAGCAACGGGGCCTTCGCCTGCGGAAACGGCTCGCTGGCGCTGGGTGTTACACCGTTGCTCGGGCACTCCCGGGCTTCGAAGACACCGGCGTCCCGCCACTGCCGGAAACGGTTGGACACCGTCGACCAGGCACCGAACTCCCGCGGCATCTCCCGCCACTGCCCGCCGATCCGGAACCGCCAGAGCACACCCTCGAACTGCGACCGCAGCCGCTGCGGGTACGGGCCGAACCCACCGATCGGCAGGTAGCGCTTGATGGACTCCCACTCCTGGTCTGTCCATTGCGCCCGCGTCATGCACGACGGTCTACCCACTCAGGCCCGCTACACGAACGAACCCCACAGATCGATCACAACCCGATATGCGCCCTAAAGGTGCCGTTTGTAGAGCCGTACGGCCAACGGCGCGAACACCGCGATCACGGCGACACTGGCGACGAGCGTCCAGCCTGCCTCCGCGGATACATGGGCGCCGTTGGCCAGGTCCCGGTCGGCGGAGACCAGGTGCGATACCGGGTTGACCCTGACGAACGCGGCCAGCCAGCCCGGCAGGGTGTTGACGGGTACGAACGCGTTCGACAGGAACGTCAACGGGAACATGATCATCATGGAGATGCCCTGGACGCTCTGGGCGCTGCGCGCGACGGTGCCGAGGCAGGTGAACACCCAGGCCAGCGACCAGCCGGTGAAGACCGCGAGCAGGATCGCGGCGACCACACCGAGCACGCCGCCGCCGGGCCGGTAGCCGATCGCGATGCCTATGGCAAAGGTGATCGTCGCGGCGATCGTGTAACGGAGCAGGTCTGCGACCATCGGCCCCGCCAGCGGCGCGATCCGGGCCATCGG
Organism: Protofrankia sp. Cj5; assembly: GCF_917627405.1. Classification (NCBI taxonomy): domain Bacteria; kingdom Bacillati; phylum Actinomycetota; class Actinomycetes; order Frankiales; family Frankiaceae; genus Protofrankia; species Protofrankia sp. Cj5. The sequence continues at coordinate 8,122 of NZ_CAKJTO010000146.1, read as the reverse complement.
CAGCGACCGGAACCGGTCGAAGACGCCCTTGTCGATGTCCTCGCGCAGCTGGGTGCCGGTGGCCATGCTGGTCGTCAGCACGGTCTGCGCGAGGATGCCGGGGATCATCAGCGGCAGGTAGCTCTTCACATCGCCGGAGATCGCCCCGCCGAAGATGTAGGCGAACATCACCGTGAAGAGGACCGGCTGCAACGTCACGTCGAAGAACTGCTCCGGGTTGCGCCGCATCTTCTTGGTGGCACGCCAGGCCATGATCATGATCTGGCGGAACGTGTCCGCCGGGCTGGGCCGGCTCTGGGCGCGGGCGACCGCAGCCCGGGAGTCGATCGTGATCGTGGTCATCGGGCCATCTCCTGTGGGGCTTGCGCACGCATGGGTTCGGGCTCGGTCGTGTCCGCCCGCTCGCTCTCGCTGCTGCCGTGGCCGGTGAGCGCGAGGAAGACCTCGTCGAGAGTCGGCTTGTCGACGCCCACCGAGGCAACGTGGACACCCGCCTGGCGCAGCCCGATCAGCACGTCGGCCACCCTGTCGGCCGTCTCGATCGGGACGTTGAGCTGCCCGGACTCCGGGGTGAGGACCGGCTCCTCACCGAGCTGGCGGCGCACCACGTCCGCGGCCAGCGACATATCCGCGTCCGCGGCCAGGCGCAGCCGCAACGTCAGGTTGCCGACCGAGGTCTTCAGCTCATCGGGTGTGCCCTCGGCCACCTTGCGGCCGTGGTCGATCACCGCGATCCGGCCGGCGAGCTGGTCGGCCTCGTCGAGGTACTGCGTGGTCAGCAGGACCGTGCACCCGCTGGCGACCAAGCCGCGGATGGTGTCCCACATCTGCCCGCGCGTCCGGGGGTCGAGGCCGGTGGTCGGCTCGTCGAGGAAGATCAGCGGAGGCTGAGTGATCAAACTCGCGGCCAGGTCGAGCCGCCGCCGCATCCCGCCCGAGAAATGCGAGATCCGCTTGTCCGCGGCGTCGGTGAGGCCGAACTGCTCGAGCAGCCGCGCGGCGGTATCGCGTGACCTGCGTGAGCTCAGGCCCTGCAGGCGCCCGAACATCCAGAGGTTCTCGGCAGCGGTGAGGTTCTCGTCGACGGAGGCATACTGACCGGTGACGCCGATCAGCTGCCGCACCCGGTGCGGCTCACGGCGGAGGTCGATGCCGAAGACCGACCCCTCACCATCGTCGATCTTGAGCAGCGTCGCGAGCATCTTCAGCATCGTCGTCTTGCCGGCGCCGTTGGGGCCGAGCACGCCGAAGATCTCGCCCTCGTCGATATCAAGGTCGACGCCGTCTACGGCTCGCAGGCCACCGAATGTCTTGACCAGGCCACGTGCGTGGACCGCGGCTGTCATCGAGATGCTCCTTCCGAACCGTGCTCGGATGCCCGGCCCTGGGTGACCACTCTGCGGGTGACCAGTTTCACCGCGCTCTCAGGATGGTTTCACGGACTTTGCCCGGCGTTATGGAAGCCTGGCCGGGGGCTGACGGGCGGGCAACCGCTGGTCGTTCAGGGCATCTAAGA
>NZ_CAKJTO010000146.1:0-6112 GCF_917627405.1 Protofrankia sp. Cj5 | reverse complement strand
GCCGGGCGCTCTAAAGCTATTGCGCGCCTGCGCCGAACATGGTGTGGACGACCGAGTACCAGCCGTCAGGCCCTGATCCACATGTTCCGCTGTGGACCGCGATCTGTCGTCGGCGTGGCGCGCATAACACCTGACTTCTAGATCAAACAGGTTTTGTAGAGGCGGGTTCTTTGGAGTGAGCCGCCCCTTGCCGGTGGTAACCGCCTCGCTAATAATTGATCGGCGACCTGATCGATTCTGCGGCCAGGTCGGGTGAGTCCGGGAGGCGCGATCCAACGCAATCATGCACGGGGGCGGTTCGCCGCGGAGGCGGGCGGCCGTGGAAGAAGGGCTCGGCGGCCCTATGACCGACGCCGTCCCCGCGGCGGCTGGCCGGAGCGGGCTTGCCGCGCGCACGACCAGATACGGGGACGGATCCCGCGACCGGTATGGCGTCCCGGCGTTTGCCGCGCCCGCGCGGCGCCACCACCGGCAGCGCCCGCACGGCCACCAGCGCTACCGCCACCAGTGACACCCCCGCCCCCGTCACCGTCACCAGCGCTTCCACCGCGAGCGGCGCCTCCGCCGCAGGCGGCACCGCCACCACCAGCCGCCCCCGGATCCAGCTGGTGGCAGGCCAAGAGCGCGCCATCACGGACGCCGCCCACGGCACAGGGGCCAGGCATCCCACCCACTGTTTTCGGCACCGGGCACTACCGGTTACCACAACAGGCACCGGCCGCGCCGCCGCCCCCGGCACGCCGGCCGGGCAACATCCCACCTGCCGGGACGGCAGCAACCGGGACCTGGTGGGAACGCAAGGCTACGGCGCTGCATCCGGTCGGGGCGGCGTCAGTCGTCATCGGCCGCGCGCCCGAGTGTGACGTGGTGCTCGCCGACCCGCTCGTCTCCCGCCGGCACGCGGAGCTGCGCCAGGCCGGGCCCGAGTGGCGGATCGTCGACCTCGGCAGCTGGAACGGGACGTTCGTCAACATCCTGCACCCGCAGCTGACCGTCCGCCGGGCGCTGCGGTACGCGGCCGAGCTGCGGTTCCCCGCTGATACCCCGGCGGCCGAGCGCAACGCGCGGGTCGATGAGGTGATCGGCGAGCTGGGGCTGGCCGACCAGGCGGAGCAGCGGATCAGCACCCTCTCCGGTGGGCAGCGCAAGCGCACGAGTGTGGCGCTGGAGCTGCTCACCCGCCCGTCGCTGCTCTTCCTCGACGAGCCGACGTCCGGGCTGGACCCGGGCATGGACAAGTCGGTGATGCAGACCCTGCGCACACTGGCCGACGACGGCCGGACGGTGGTCGTCGTCACGCACTCACCCGCGCAGCTTGACCTGTGCGACCGGCTGCTCGTGCTCGCGTCGGGCGGCCAGCTCGCCTATTTCGGCCCGCCCGGCGAGGCGCTCGCGTACTTCGGCCAGCATGACTTCGCGGACATGTTCCTGCTGCTCGACCGGTCCCGGGAGGTCGACTGGACGGCCCGCTTCCGGGCTTCGCCCGAGTACGCACGGTACGGGATACCGAGCGGCACGGCGCAGCCCGCGGCGCGTCCGGCGCGATCCGTACCGGACGCGCCGCCGCGCCAGCAGCCGGCGCTGCGCCAGTTCGTCGTGCTCGCCCGCCGTTACTTCGCGGTGATCGCGGCCGATCGGGCCTACGCGCTGTTCCTACTGGCGCTGCCGCTGGTGCTGAGCCTGTTCGCACGGCTGCTTCCGGGCGGGCACGGACTGTCGTGGAAAAGCCGGCAGGCCGGCCCCGACAGTGACATCGCGCCGCTCATGCTCGTGCTCGTGCTCGTGCTCGGGTGCGCGTTCACGGGATTCGCCGGAGCGTTCCGCGAACTGGTCAAGGAGCGCTCCGTCTTCCGCCGCGAGCAGGCGATTGGGCTCTCGCGCGGCGCTTACCTCTGGTCGAAGCTCGCCGTGCTGGGCCTGATCAGCAGCGCTCAGGCCGTGATCCTGGCCTTCGCCGGACTGTACGGCCAGCCAGCACCGGACAGGCCACTCGCGCTGAGCCAGCATGGGGTGACCGAGGTTGCCGTCGCCATGGTCGCGGTCGCGCTGGCCGCAATGGCTCAAGGGCTGCTGGTCTCAGCACTGATCGCAAACGCCGACCGCGGCATGCCGATCCTCGTGCTCGTCCTGCTGTTGCAGCTGCTGCTGTGTGGGCTGCTCATCCCACTGGATGGCCATCCGCCGCTGGAACAGCTCGCATACCTGATGCCGGCCCGGTGGGGGTTCGCGATGCTCGCGGCGACAACCGGCTACCGCCAGACCCCGGCCACTCCCAAGGTCGACCCGCTGTGGACAGCCGACGTCCACACCTGGACGCTTGACCTCGCCGCGCTTGTGCTACTGACCGCAGCCATCGTATCGGCGATATGGCCGGTCCTGCGCCGCGGGTCCGCACCCCGGAAGGGCCGGTGACCGAGCGCGCCGCGTCCTGGGCGAGCTGCCGGCGGAGGTACTCGTTACGGGACAGACCGAGCCGGGCGGTGTGCGCCTCGACAGCGGCCAGCACGTCATCGGGCACGTCACGGATGAGCACATCGGACATCAGCAGCATCTCCAAGCGATATCCGATGCTCTTGGAGGCGTGGCCCGCGGCCTGGGCAAGCGGCGGGATTGTGGGCCGTCGTGGCTTTGTCAGCGGCTTCCCGGGGATGTCACCGACTGTCTCGATGACGTCGGTTCGGATGGCGGGTTGACCCCATCTCTGCGAAGGAGCACACCATGGCCGAAGCGGTGGCAATCCCTGGACGGACGGACGGGGAAGCAACGGACGAGGAAGCAACGGACGGGGAACCAGCGGCCACAGCGAACGATGGCGCGATCACGGCTGCTTCCGCGTCCAGGGTTCCCGTCGCATCGGCGCTGCCGGCCCGCCGGGTCCGAGAGGCCACCGGGAGCCTGACCGGCCCGCTTGGAAAGGCATGACTCCACGTGCTGCCGGTTGTGTCGCGGTGATCGGCGAAAACGTCGCGGATGCTGTTGTCGAGCCGGCGGCCGGGAGCGACACCGCGTTGCGGTTGCGGGTATTCCCGGGAGGCGGCCCAGCGAACACGGCGGTCGCTCTCGGGAGACTCGGAACACCGACCCGGTTTCTCGGCAGGCTGCCGCGGGGCGTGTTCGGTGATCTTTTTGTCGAGCGGCTGCGGACGTCCGCGGTCGACCTGTCATGCGCCGTCACCGCCAGTGAACCGGCAACGCTCACCATCGCGTCGGTGGCGGCTGACGGTCAGGCCAGCTATGTGTTCTACGCGGCCGGAACGGCGGACTGGCAGTGGACCGCGCGGGAACTGGCCCCATCCCATCTCGACGGCGTGGCGTGTGTGCACGCCGGCTCACTCTCGCTGGTGATGGAGCCGGGCGGGAACCTGGTCGAAAAGCTGCTCCGCACCGCCCGGGAACGCGCGACGGTGTCGATTGACCCCAACGTCCGGGCTGCCCTGGTGAGTCCGCGGAGGTACCGGTCGAGGATCGCGGAGTGGTCTCGCCTTGCTGACATCATCCGGATGAGTGCGGATGACGCCGCCGAGCTCTTCCCCGGCGTCTCCCTGGATGATCTCCTCAGGGCCCCGGGCCTGGCCGATGTGCCACTGGTCATCATCACGCGCGGGGAGCGGGGCGTCATAGCCTCATTCCGACAGGATGTGGTGGAGGTTCCTGCCGTCGCGGTGCGGACCGTCGACACCATCGGCGCGGGCGACGCCTTTTCCGCCGGCCTTCTTCACTGGCTGTATCAAGCAGGTCACCTTGGCGGCCGGATCGACCAGCTCGACATCGAGACCGTACGGCGCGCGTTGACCTTCGGGGCCCGAGTCGCGGCACTGACCTGCGCCACACCCGGTGCTGACCCGCCCTGGGCGAGCCGGCTGACCAGCGAGAGCACAAACCTGCTTCCATGACATGAGCCGGGCGGACGGCCCGTCGGGGCCGATGACGATGTGGCCCATGCCGCTGGCCGTGCGGTCGCCGATTCCGGCGTAGCGGGCGAGGACCTCGATGGCGCCGCGCGTCTTCGTGGCTCTCCGTATTGCCGAAGAGGTCCGCCTCAAACGTTGGAAACGTCGCGGGCTGCCAGTGCGCTCGCGAAGGACGGGTGTCAGATCTGACCAAGATCGATCTCTGCCGCCAAGGGAGCCGGGACCTTGACCACGCCGGGGAACACCTCTTGGTCACGTCAGGACCTCGTCGGTCACCCTCGGCCTGTCGGTACGGAAGGCCGAGGGCGACCGCTGTCTCGACTGTCCGTCGACACCGCCCTCTTACCGGTCTGAATGTTTCTGCGCCGCCGGCATCTCCGTTGCCCGTGCACCGTCAGTGATCTCGTCGGGCCTCCTGCAGGGTCATTGCAAAGTCGTGTTTGTGCTGGTCACGAGGGTGATTGCCTGGTCGGGGTGGCGGGCGTGGTGGCGTAGGGCTCAGGTCATGTTGGTGAAGCCGGCGAACCGGAGCAGGCTGATCACCAGGCTGCGGAGAACGGCCATGACCTGGGGTCCGCTGCCGGTACGAGCCTGGTGGAGGCCCTCACCCAGTATGACGTCGCGGATCCAGTGCAGGCGGACCTCGATGTGGACCAGTGGCCTCGGATCCAGGTGGCCAGTTCGGCCGGTAGGGCGTCGTGGGCGGGCAGGGTGCAGATCGCGTAGACGGTCTCACGTCACTGACGGTGCTTGCCCTCGGTCGTTCTTCTTGTTCTTGTTGATCGGGCGGGAGGTGCGGGTGATCTGGATGGCCTGGGCGGCGTGGGGGAACCCGAGCCCGGCCGGGACGGTGACGGCTTTGAGGGTGCGTGCCTCGATCCGGCCGTGGCCACGGCCGGTGGCAGCGTGCCCGACCGGGACGTCCTTCCACGGCAGGGTCTTCAACCGGGTGTGGACGGTGGGCTGGTTACGTTTCACGGTGACCAGCAGGTGCGCTCCCCGGGCATGCAGGTAGTCGGCGTGCGCGGTCTGCGCGTGCATCGCGTCAACGGTGATCAGGACGTCGGTCAGGTCGGGAATCTGATCGAGAACCGTGGAGAACACAGGGATCTCGTTGGTCTTCTCGTCGACGTCGACCTGCGCCAGCACCCCGCCGCGGGTGCGGTTGAGGACACCGAGCAGGTGCACGGGGTGGGCGCCGTGGCGGGTGGCGCGCATCGCTTTGCCGTCCACCGCGAGCACCCGCCGTACCCGGCGGCGCTGTGTCGGCCGCTGCGCGGCGGTGTCGACGGCGTCGAGGGGCCCGGATCCAGGCTCCGATCGCGGCCTCCAACGCCACCCGGTCCACCCGTACCAGCACCCGCCAGATCGTCACCGGGCCTGGGATCCGCCCGGTCAGCCCCAGGCCAGCGCGGGCATCCGCGGGAAGGTCGGCGGCCCATTCCCCGATCGCCGCGAACGACCGGGCGCCACTGAGCATCGCGCACACCGCGATGGTCAGGATCACGGCGAAGGGGTATCGCACCCCGCGCCGTCGGCGTGGGTCCGGTACCTGCGCGAGCGTCTCGGATAACCCGATCCACTCACTGTCGGTTACCGAACCGCTGCCCAGCAAAAATGCCGAGGCCCTGCTATGACCACTTGGTTTCGCCAGTTCTGAAGCATCATCCAATCCTCGATAATCTTCTCTGGACCATTAGGGTCATACCCTCTACATCCTTTTTTGCAGCACTCTTCGCAAACTCTTCCAGGGTATTTAAATAGCTATACGGGTCGCCGCGTAATACCCTCTCACTCTCAACGAAAGGCCGTATGGCCGTCCAGGTCTTCTCGAGCCGATAGCGGATGGGAAGAATGACGACGTTTTCGTCGACGACCTCGAAGGCGAGCGGGTAGCCCAGCATCTGGTAAAAGAATGATACTTCAATGACTTCCCCCCGAATATCCGCCGGTAGACGGGTAACTCCTAAATTTGGGTCGCGCGAAGGTAGCTCTGCCCAAATCTTCTCTTCTTTCAGGTAGAAAGACTGGGTCGTGTGGCGATCAAGCATTTCGATGATGATTGGGAGCTGATTTGCGCGGTCCGCTGATCGTGCCTGCCGTGCTGCGAGCAAAGTTGAAGTCGCCAAAGAAACTAATGAGATAAAGATGGCGCTGACATTTAGTAGCGAGCCAGCCATTTTCACACACATCCCACCACG
>NZ_CAKJTO010000145.1:0-10055 GCF_917627405.1 Protofrankia sp. Cj5 | reverse complement strand
GTCCGGCGGCGACCACTTAGAGCGACCGGCAATAGGGGACGCGGCGTCGCGGGGCTGGGGCACGCACCTCGCCGCATCGCTCCCCGTCCATCGCTGCGCGATGCACGGGTACCCCGGCTCGTCAGTCGCCACCCAACACCTCCGGCGCCTTCCTCCGCCGCCTTGCGATGCACGCACCCCAGCCCCGCTCCTTGGTCCACACCCCTATTGCCGGGCGCTCTTATCTGGGGCCTGTCGGACACCTCGTGCGTCGACCGGATATGCTTACCTATCGTGACCTGCATCGTCGGTCTTGAGCATGACGGCAGGGTGATCATCGGTGGTGACAGTGCCGGGGTGGCCGGCTACTCGATCACGATTCGCGCTGACACCAAGGTGTTCCACAACAGTGAGTTCATCATGGGCTTCACCTCCTCGTTCCGGATGGGCCAGCTGCTGCGGTACAGCCTGGTTCCGCCCCTGCCGCGCACCTGGGACATCGACCGGTTCATGGCCACCGACTTCATCTCCGCGGTGCGTGACTGCCTGCGTGAGGGTGGCTATTCCCGCAATGAGTCAGGCTCGGAGGAGGGCGGGGTGTTCCTGGTCGGTATCCGCGGACGTCTGTACCGCATCGACTCCGACTTCCAGATCGGGCGCAGCATCGACCTCTACGACGCGGTTGGCTGCGGCGAGGAGTTCGCGCTCGGCTCCTTGTTCAGCAGTGCGCATCTCGACCCGGAGGAACGGGTGGGGCTCGCGCTGGAGGCGGCCGCGCATCACTCCTCGGCGGTCTGCCCGCCCTTCCACCTGATGTCCAGCCCGAATCCCGGCTGATCCCGGCTGATCCCGTATTTTCCGCGATCGCGGGGGTTTCGCGCGACCATCCACGAGGCGCTGTGGCGAGACGGTCCAGATCCTGGGCGAACCACCCCTCGGCGCGGGGCGGGCGCATCCAGCCGGGCAGGGAGGTCGTGCCCCAGCCGTAGCGAGTCGGCGGGCACCCAGCCATGAGGCCAGCCATGAGGGCTGGGCCGCCCGGGGGTGAGATCCCCCAGGCGGCCCGGCGGTCAGGATCGGCGCAGGCCGCCACGCAGAAGCGCGATAACGGCTGATCGTGCTCCGCGGGCCGGTTCGAAGGCGTCGGCGGCGGTCGTCAGCGCATGGGCCTCCTCTTCGGTCAACGTTATGTCGGCGGCGGCCACATTGCTCTCCAGCTGCGCGAGGCTGGAGGCACCGGGAATCGCCACCACATTCGGGTGCCGGATCACCCACGCCAGCGCGACCTGTGCCGGGCTCGCGTCGTGGGCCGCGGCAACATCGCGCAGGACGTTGAGGACGGGCCGGGCAGCGTCGAGGTTCTCCGGGAGGAACAGGGGATTCATCGCGCGTACCCGCGACGGCGGGGGGTGTTCGCGGGTGTAACGGCCGGACAGCAGGCCCTGGGCGAGAGGGCTGTACGCGATGATCAGCCGGTCGTTCTTCACCGCGTAGGGCAGCAGATCGCGTTCGGCCTGGGGCCGCAGGAGGCTGAACCGCACCTGGTTGGAAAGCACGGGGGCGCCGAGCGCCTCCTCAGCTGCCTGCCACCGCTGCAGCGAGTAGTTGCTGACACCGATCGCGTCGACGAGGCCGACCCGTTGCAGGGCGGCCATGCCCCGCATGGTGCTGCTGTCCGAAACAAGCGGGTTGGGCTGGTGCACCTGATAGAGGTCGATCTGACGGATGCCAAGCCGGTTGGCGCTGGCCACCGCCCGCTGTTCGACCACCGGAGCCACCGGCAGCACCGGGAACAGCTTGGTGGCGACGATGGCCGTCCCGTCGGCGCCGGCCTCCCGCAGAGCGCCGCCCAGGATCCGTTCGCCGCGCCCGAACGCGTAGACCTCGGCCGTGTCGAAGAACGTCACACCAAGCTCACGTGCCCGCCGGACGATCGCCGGCGCCTCGCTGGCCGCGTAGGCGGCGCCGTAACCCCACTCCTGGGAGCCGAACTGCCAGGTACCAAGCCCGATCACGGAGATTTTCTTCTTTGTGGTTACTCCATCGACATACCGCATCACTCCAGTGAACGCTACGCGGAGCCGGCGCGCGACTTGGCCATGCCGGACGCATCCGCGACCGGTTCTGGTTTGATACCGGCATCTTCGACCGGCGCCAGTCGTTCTCGACCGGCACTGGTCATTGAGAAAGATCTACGCCGGCCGGTGGATCGTCCGATGGCGGGCGGGCGGGCGCGTGGAGCTGTGATCGCGTTGTGGCCGGCCTGTTAGGTTGCGGACAGTCTGGTTTTCGAATGGGTGCGACACGGGCAGACCGGACACGGGACAGGCCGGCACGCAGGGCGAAGGGGAGCACAGTGGTCCAGCAGTTCAGCCGGGGACAGAAGAGCCAGCTGTCCGCGATCACTCCTGGCACTGACCTCTACATCGGAATCGCGCTCGTCGCTCCCGGCCTGAGCTGGGACGTGTCCTGTTTTGGGCTGGACGCGAACGGCCGGCTGTCCGATGACCGGTACTTCATCTTCTTCAACCAGCCGAAGTCGCCGGAAGGGTCGATCCAGCTCCTGGGTGAGCAGGCCGGGGACACGCAGTCCTTTCGGGCGACGCTGAAGGACGTACCCGCGGGTATCGACAAGCTGTCGTTCTGCGCGGCGATTGACGGTGCCGGGGCCGCGTCGCAGATCTCCGCTGGTTACTTCCGGATCGTCGTCGGTGGCAGTGAGGTCATGCGCTACGCGTTCACCGGAGCGGACTTCAGCAGCGAACGCGCTGTTATGATCTGCGATCTTTACCGTAAGGGGGTCTGGCGGGTCTCGGCCGTGGGGCAGGGTTTCGACGGTGGGCTTGCCGAGCTGATCCGTTCCTTCGGCGGGGAGGTGGAGGAGCCGGCAGCCCCGCCGCCAGCCGCACCCGTCGGGTTCGGCCCGCCGGCTGGTGCCACGCACACCTACGCGCCACCAGCGCCTGGTCTGGATTACGCCAAACCACCTGCGGCCCCGGCGTCCGCGCCGCTACCAGCGGCACCAGCACCGCTACCAGCGGCACCAGCACCGCTACCGATGGCATCAGCGCCGGTAGCGCCGACGATGGGGTACGGCCAGCAACTGCCCGGTGGGCCCGGCCCGCAGGCGCCCGGCGGTCTCGGCCCGACCGAGATCCTGCCCTCCCAGATCCAGCCGGTGCGGCCAGGCGCGATGAACAGCCTGAACCCCTACCGCGAGGTCCCCACGGCCGGCCGGTGGACGCAGCAGAACAGCAAACTCGTCAAGGTCACGCTCGGGCAGGGCCCGGATGTACTCGCCCTCCGTGGCTCCATGGTCGCCTATCAGGGCGACATCGACTTCGACTACAAGGGCGCTGGTCTGCGTGGGATGCTGGAGAACAAGCTCACCGGACAGGGCCTCAAGTTGATGACGTGTAAGGGGCGCGGTGAGGTCTTCCTTGCTCACGACGCCACCGATCTCCATATCGTCGAGTTGAGCGGCCAGCCGCTGTGCATCAACGCCAAGAACATCCTGGCGTTCGACAGCACCCTGAGCGCCGAGGTCAAGCGGATCGAGAGCCCGGGGATCCCCGGTGGTGGCTTCTTCCATTTCGAGGTTTCAGGCCAGGGCTCGATCGTGGTGATGACGCGGGGAACGCCGATGACGCTGAACGTCGCCGGTCCGACATTCGCCGACATGAACGCTCTGGTGGCCTGGACGGCTGGCATGCGGGTGAGTATCTCGACCCAGGTGCGCATCTCCCGCCAGATCTATGCCGGTAGCAGCGGGGAGTCCCTCGCCTTGCAGTTCATGGGTTTCCAGGGTCATTTCGTCGTTGTCCAGCCGTACGAGGTCTAGGGCGTGGCGAGCCGGACAGTCCTAGTGCCGGAGCCGCTAAGAGGCTCCGGCACTAGGACGTTCGATCAGGGAGCGGCGTCCGGGCGGATGGATCGCGAGGCGGCGGAGGGAGGCGCCCTGTGTTGGGCGTCGACCGACAACAACGATGCGAGGCGCCGACCGGGCGGCGCGAGCCGGACAGTCCTAGCGCCGGAGCCTCTAAGAGCGCGTTTGAGATCGTCATTCCGGCTCGCCGCGTCCAGGCGCCCCTGGCTGCGTTGTCGGCCACACCGATACAACTCATCCGGTATCGCTTCGGCCTTCCGCCTTGCCAGGGAGCCCCTGGACGCGGCTCACTGATCGAAAGCCCGATCTCAAACCCCCTCTAAGGAGGCTGTGGTGCAGGGAACGTTGATGGACCACTTCGGCCAGACCCAGTTGATGGACCGGATGAGCAGGCACGGTTCCAAGATTGTCAAGATCGTCATGCAGCCCGGTCAGGACCTGTTCGCCAGGGTCGGCTCGATGATCGCATACGAAGGTCTCGTCGACTTCAATCCCCAGCCACCACAGCTGCGGCGGATCGCCTCCTCCTGGGCAACGGGCGAGGGCGTGCCGTTGATGACCGCTGTCGGGCAGGGCCTGCTCTACCTGGCCGACTACGGCAAGGAGGTCATCGTCGCTCAGCTCGCGGGTGAGGGCCTGTCGGTCAACGGCAAGAACATCCTCGCGTTCGACGCCACCTTGCAGTGGGGGATCGAACGCGTCCGCGGCGTCAGCATGCTGTCCGGGATGGGCATGTTCAACGTGGTCATCCGCGGCCACGGCTGGGTCGCGATGACCGCGAAAGGCAATCCGATCGTGCTCGACACGCGGGAGGCACCAACGTTCGTCGACACCGACGCGCTGGTCGCCTATACCGACGGCCTGCAGGTCCAGCCGCGGCGGACCGCTCGCCTGGGCGGGCTGATCGGTCGCGGTTCGGGTGAGGCCTTCCAGCTCGGCTTCTCCGGTCAGGGGTTCGTCGTCGTGCAGCCGAGTGAGGACGAGCGGCCGAACATGTCAGTTCGTGGGTGACCTGGTTCGCGCTGGGTCTGGTTGGTGCTGGGTCTGGTTGGTGCTGGGTCTGGTTGGTGGATGAGAGGATTCGACGATGAGCCACGGTGGATTCGCGGGTGGCCCGTCCGGCGGCTACCCGCCCGCGGGCGGTGGGATTCGCGGCACGCTCCTCGGTAATCCCGAGGTGTCGACGGGGGAGCGCTTCACCCTGCAGAACGGCAAGATGCTCAAGGCGACGCTCGGCGCCCAGGGAATGCGCGAGTTCTACGCCCGTAAGGGTGCGATGGTCGCCTACCAGGGCGGCGCCAGCTTCGACGGGCACTGGGAGAGCTGGGGCCACCAGTTCCGCTCGCTGTTCCAGGACGGCGAGGGCCTGAACCTGATGAAGGTGTCCGGCGGCGGCACGGTCTTTCTCGCCCACCAGGCCCAGGACGTGCACATCCTCGACCTCACCGGTGACGGTCTGACCGTGGACGGCAAGAACGTGCTTGCCTTCGACCGGGACCTGCGCTGGGACGTCGTCCGCATCGACTCCCAGGTCTCGATCGCCGGAGCCGGCAACTACCAGGTGGAGCTGTCGGGGAACGGCAAGGCCGCGGTGGTGACCTCGGGCGCTCCGCTGGTCATGCGGGTGACGCCGCAGAACTACTACTTCGCGGATGCCGACGCGGTGGTCGGCTGGTCATCGAGCCTGCAGGTGTCGATGCAGGCTGCCGTGACGTCGTCGTCGGTATGGAAACCGCGCGGGAACACCGGGGAGAGCTGGCAGATGCAGTTCTCCGGTGACGGATACGTGATCGTCCAGCCATGTGAACTGCTACCGCCCTACAACGCGCTCGCCGGTGCGGGGCTGGCTGGACATTTCGGGCTCGGCGAGGCCGGTTTCGCTGGCAACCAGATGCAGGGGCATGGTGCCGCGGGGCAGGGCTCCCCAGAACAGGGCCACGGCTCTGGCGGAGGACTTCCCGGCGCGCTCGGTGGTGCGCTTGGTGGTCTGTTCGGCAATCAGGGGCACGGCCGGGGCGGTCTGTTCGGCGGCCGCTGACCGCATGACCTGCCACTCGATGACGCTGCCCTTTCGCTGTGCGCCGTGGACACGGGAACAGGGCGTGGACCCGATCGGGTCGGCACTGACCTGCGACACCCTGCTGCTGGTGGAGGTGCCACCGCCGTGGCCGCGCGATGTGGGCGAGATGCCCGCCTTCGCGGAGGCTGGGCGCCGGGCCCGGCCCGATGCCATGCGTCGGACCCGGTTGCTCGCGGTCAGCCCGACCGGCGACGTCACACCCGGCCGCGAGTCGCGAGCGGGCGTGCGGGTCACCCGGTGGCAGCGCACGGGTTCGAACCGTTTCGTGGGCGCTGACCACACCGTGCCTCGTGAACGGCTTGTCGACGGGCTCGTCCGGCTCCTTGACGGAGGTGACGGCGCGTACGACAACATCACGGCTCAGGCCGCGTCTGCCGAGGTCCTGCTCTGCGGCCATGGCCAACGGGACCGGTGCTGCGGCCGGGACGGCGCCCGCCTGTGGATGGAGATGGCATCGCGCTGGCCCGGCGTGCGAGTTCGCCGGTGCAGCCACCTCGGCGGGCATCGGTTCGCCCCGACCGGGCTCACTCTCCCTGACGGGCGGGCCTGGGCGTTTCTCGATCCCACGACCCTCCACCAGATCGTGCGTCAGGACGCCCAGCCGAGCGAGCTGCGTGGCAGTTACCGGGGCACCACCGCACTCGACCGGTGGGGGCAGGTGGTCGAGCGGGAGCTGTTCGAACGCTTCGGCTGGGGCTGGCTTGACCACGAGTTCACCTCGTCGCGCACCGTTGTCATGGACGGCGGGCGGGCCGCGACCGTGGAACTCGCCTGGCATGGGCCGACCGGGGAGGCGAGCGCCACCGCGGTGGTCGAGGTCATCCGGGAGATTCCCCTGCTGGTATGTGGTGAACCGCCGGAGTCCGCTGAGCGGACAAGCCCGGAGCTTGCCCCGCGTTTCGTCCTGATCCGCCATGGAGCTGCCCCCCTCCAGTGATTGCCGTATGCGGCTGGCCGTATATTCGGTGTTTCATTGCGGACACAAAGCGGCCAGGCATGGGTGAACCGATCGGTTGGCTTCCGGAGGTAACCCGTGCCCGGCCGGTTGGGGGCTCTGTTGATTCCGTTTTTCGACGGTGTTGTCGTGTTATTCCGGTTGGTCGACGTCCTGGTCATGCGTCGCCGACCGGTCAGGACGGTGTTGCCGCTCGTCTGTCTGGAGCGTGAATCCGGCCAGGATGGGCTGTTGGCCGATATCCTGGCGCGTTTGCGGCAGCCGATTCCGGTATCGGTGCCGAGCGCCCGGGTCGATGCCGGGACCGAGCACGCGAGAATCGCCTCCACCCACCTGTCTGGGGAGGCCGGGTCACCATTACCCCCGCCCCGGCTGCCGGTGCTGCACGCACTGTGCGCCGAACTGGGCCGGGACAAGTTCGGCATGCCGCGGCTGCGTTTTGACCACTATCTGCTTGCCGACTGGCTGACCCGGCAGGACATGCGGGGGAACGGACTGGGCGACCAGCCCACGGAGCTCCTCGGCCGGCTCCGGGATCGTTTCCGGGGAAACTCGCCGAATCCTTTCGCTGGTCTTGCCGACGGCGTGCCCGACCCGACGGTCAGGTTCGTGTTCGTGTTCGTCGCGCGGCTCTGGCTGCTGGTCCGGTTCTGGCTGCGGGTCAGCGGGCGGGTACCTGGTCTGGGGCGCCAGACCCGCTGGTTCATGCGTCAGCGGTATGTGGCGCCGGGAGCCGGGAACTTTGTCGGGTTCGCCGAGCGGCTCACCGTCGGCGCTGTTGACAGCGAAGTCCCCGAAGAGGTCGACAAGCTGCTCGTACACGCGTTTCTGCAGGACCTGCGGACGGCGTACCGACGCCGGCCGTGGCGGATCCGGGCCTGGCGGCGGACGGCGAACCCGGTGGCGCTGATTGACAACATCACATCGGACAACGGTGGGGTTGCTTTACTCAACATGATCGGTGATGTCCGCAGCGAGACCGGCCGTGACGATCCGCTGTTGGTGATCGCTAGCTGTGATAGCCAGCTGGCTATTTGTGATCTTGCCTGGCCGAGTATGCCGGCCGAGCCCGTGGCCGTGGCTCTGGATGCCGAGGCCCACTGGCTCGACGGATTGGGACGGCGCCGCCGACGGCGCGATCCCGGCGCATGGGTGCTGCGACTGACGGTGCCCGCTGCCCGTCAAGCCACCGTGACCGAGGCAGCCGAACTGGCCCACGTACCGCCTTTTACCCCGCGGCGACCGCCGGTGCCAGCCCGTCCCATGGTGCTGACATCCCTGGTCACCGTCGTCGTCCTGGCTGCCGCCACATCGCTGCTGTGGGTCTGCTGGCCCCACCGCCTACCGGAGTGCCTGCGGTCGTCGGGCGCTGGGATCTCGGTCGAGCTGGTCCCGAACAAGGTCGGGACACCCGACTGCGTCGGATACAGCGACAACGCCAACCGGATATTCGGGGCCACGGGTGATGAGAAGCAGCCGGGCAGCAAACGACTGCTGGCCGCTCAGCGTGAGATATTCCGGCAGAACGAGTGCGCTCGGGACATACACGAGAAATACCCGACGCGCCCGTACATCACCCTGGTCTATCTGGCCGGGTTGAGCACGGCATTGGACGAGGGGGATGCGTGGAGCGCGGCGCAGAGCGAGGAGCTTGAAGGAATTCTGCTCAGGCAGACCACCCAGAACGGTGTCCTCGCAGCGGACGGGGCTTGCAATTTTGCCGGCGCGGACAGATCTGACCAGCCACTGCTGCGGATTGTCATAGCCAATGGCGGATCGCGTATGAGCAGCGCGGTCGACGTGGTCAGGAAGAACCTCGTACCGCTCTTCACGGACCGGAGCGTGGTCGGCGTCCTGGGCCTGGACCGCAGCATCCCGGAGACCGAGGACGCCATCGCGGAACTGGGGCGGAACGGCATCCCAGTAATGGCGACAACATTGTCGGGGGATGGGATGGCTGACTTCTCTCCACTGTATTTCCAGCTGGTGCCGACGAACAAGAAGGAGGCGCAGCTGGTGGCGAGGTACGCAACCTATCTGAAAAAAACTCGGGTGCTCGTCTCCTACCGATACGAGGATACTGTAGAACCCAAGGACAGGTACGTCTCGACCTTGGTAGATGATTTGAAGGAGGAATTAAAAGAGAAGTACCATGACCGGGCGTGGACGGCTCGGAGCCAGCCGGGATCCAGTAGTGAATCCTGCGAGGGGGGTGATACCGTACTTTTTTACGCGGGCCGCCATGAGGATTTCGCGAAATTCGTTAACTACGTCCACGGCCAGTGCAAAGATGTGCCGATCGTCGCTGACGACGCGGTATCCCGTGTCATCGCTGTCACCGGCTCCTCCGATGCCGCCACGCCGGAGACCAGCAGGATTCCCGCGGGCGTGACAGTCGATTACGTCTCCAAGGCCAGTGCGGTCGTCCTCGCTGGTCAGGATTGTTTCAGGGGTATTTACAAACCTGACAACAATCCGGGTCAAGGGGCTATGGCGAATTTCTGCACGGACTTGGGTGAGCTCTACAAGAACAGGCTGCCGGAGCTGTTGTCAGGAGGCGACGGGCAGCCGCAGCCGGTCCCGGGACTGCGGTGGCCGGGTGAGCGAGTCGGCCTCGCCTATGATGCTGTCGGCTTGTTTCTGCGTGCGGCGAGCGCGCCCAAAGGCTACCCGGAGAGATTAGGGAGGTTCACGCCGAGCCCATCCTCGGTCGGTCAGCAACTGCGGGACATCACCGGCTCCCAGCGGGACCCGGAGTACGCCACGGTGACAGCGGATTTCGATTTCAGGGGCGCCCGAGTGGCCGACAACAGGGAGCTGACCGTGCTGGAGGTGCCTGATGTCCGCAGATCGGCTGCCACACCCACCTGCGTGTATCTGCTCAGAGATAACAACAGACTGTTCGGAAAAGACTGTCTGGCCGTGCAGCAGTCGGCGGCCTTGTCGCGGTGAGGGGCGGTGAGGGGCTGACCGGGCGGGGCGAGCCGGAATAATGATCTCAAACAGGCGCTGAGCACAGTCCCGCCGATCAACAGCGGTATCCGTGCGGGGCCGCGGAACAGGTTCTCAAGGGCACCTGGCACGGGTACGGTTCAGGGGTGGCCGGGGTGGTGGTCGTGCAGTTGGTCGCGGCGATCGCGGTCGAGGTCATCGCC
>NZ_CAKJTO010000144.1:0-10111 GCF_917627405.1 Protofrankia sp. Cj5 | reverse complement strand
GTCGTATGAAACCAGAACATGTACCCGAGCAGCGGTACGGCCAGCGTCCCGGCGAACGCGACTGATCGTGACCATCCGACCCGTCGGGCGACGAGGTAGAGCAGCGCCAGGAGCCCGAGGGCGATACCGACTGTGCGGACGAGCGCGGCGAGCGCGAGTGTGCCGCCGGCGAGCCCGCAGGCCCACGGCGACGGTTGCGGGTCCCACAACAGGGCGACGACCCCGGCGACCATCAGGACGTCGAACAATGTTTCCGCCATGACGAAGTGCTCGATGTTCACCTGGTAGGCGTCGAGGAGCACCGGCGCCGCCGCGAGTGCCGCGACGCCAGGCGCGATACCGCGGTGCGTGAGAAGCGCGTAGAGGACAAGCCCGAGCGTCACACCGAGGGCGTGTTGAACGGCGGGTACCACCCACAGTTCGCCGGTCCCGGCCAACGCGCGCAGCATGGCCGGGTAACCCGCGGGCCGGACCGAATCCGGCGTGAGGTGCCGGGCGAGCTGGAGATAGGCGTAGGAGTCGCCGGCAAATTCAAACGCGGGCCGGTAAGCGGCCATCGCGAGCACCCGTAATGCGCTGGCCAGGCTGGCCAGAAGGATTATCAGGCAGTGCCGTCGCAGGTCAGCCGGGCGTATGCCGAACATCGGCAGCAGGGCGCGCCAGCCGGCGGGGATGGTTTTCATGCATGTATCGCGAAATACACCCGAAAGGACTTCGCCTTGAACGGACGAGGCGGCGGCAGCCGCTGCCGCTGCCTCGCTGCCGCCGTGCTGCCCACCGCCGTGCTACCCGTTGCCGCGCTGCCCGCTGCCGCCGCACGGGCCGGCGCCGCGAGCGCCGTCGTGGCCCGGACGTCGGCAGTGCCCGCGTCCGGGCGGTATGGCGGCTGATACCTCGGCATCTTCATCGACATGAACCGCTCTGTAGGTACCCGTGCGGGCCGCCCACGGGGCCGCGAGATCCCGGCCGGCCGCCAACGGGCCGGGTACGGGCCTGTAATGGGTCCAGGAAAAGTTACCGAAGACGTTTTCCCGCCATCAGGCGGCATCGATATATCCGATATCTGTCACCGGGTAGTTTCAACGTGTTGATTGCTGGTAGTGGTGGTCGCGACAGAGAAGCGGTCGGCTACGAAGCGCGTCGAGTTGTGGCTCTCTCGTCATCCAGCGATCCGCGCATCTACCCATGAAGCATGCTGCCTGTGAACTCCGTCCGCATCCGAACTCGATGCACATCCGAAGTGCGTCCACATGGGAACCATGTCCACCGCGAAGACAGGTAGGTCGATGTGACGTCCGTTACCTGGGGGCGTAATCTTCTGTGACTGTGCGAGGAACAACGGTTTCTGGAGATCCATCGACAAGGACGTCGGCGAGTTCACAGGTACCCACCGCGTCCCACCTGCCCGGCCCGGCGAGCTGTCCGCACTCCCCGGCCTGTCCGTCCGCCGCCAGTCCCGACCGGGACGCCGCGCGGGTCACGATTCGGCACTACGATCAGGGATGGAGCCTGCTGTGCAATGGTGTGATCCTGTTTGACGACACGGGGGAGATTCTGCCGACAGGGGGCACCATCGAGCCCCGGCGAGGACTTCCGAGCCTGGTGAGCAGCGCTGCCGCGGCGGTTGTGACACGCCACCAGACAGCCCTGCCGACACCGCGTAGCCGCACTGCCTGACGCGGCCCGCCAGCAGCGGGGCCTTGTCACCGGGAGCGGGCTGCCCGCTGACGGGGCACGATTGCTGCTCTCGGTCGTTTCCGGCGTGGACCGGGCCGTCTTCGCCCGGCTTGCCGCGGTTCGTCCGCTGGTCGACCCGATCCTGCCGGGCCTGTCCCGGGCTGGCGACCACGGCCTGCTGTGGTGGGGGACAGCGGTGCTGCTTGGCGTCAGCAGAGGACGGCGCAGGCGAGCGGCATTTCGAGGCGTGCTGGCCCTCGGGCTTGCCAGCGCGACCGCGAACGGACCAGCCAAGGTGGTGTTCCGCCGGGGCCGTCCTGATCAGAACGGCGTACCGTTGCGCCGCCGGCTCCGCCGGGACCTCACAACTTTTTCCTTTCCCTCCGGCCATGCCGCCTCCGCCGCGGCGTTTGCCACCGCGGTCGCGATGGACGCGCCGGTCACGGCGATCCCGGTCGGGATCCTCGCCTCGGCTGTGGCCTTTTCCCGGGTCTATGTCGGCGTCCACTACCCCAGTGACGTTCTCGCGGGTATCGCCATCGGGGTTACGGCGGCGCTGGCGACGACCAAGGTCATGCCCAGGCGTCCGTACACTCCGGTGCGGGCTCGTCCGGCGCCACCATCGGTGCCGGCGTTACCCGACGGCGCGGGCCTGGTGGTCGTCGTCAACGAACAGGCTGGCGGTGGTCACAACCATGACATCCTGGCGGTCATCGGCGCGTTCCTTCCCCAGGCGGAGATCCTGCGGGCAGGCGCCGACAGCGAGCTGAGGCAGGCGCTGCTCGAGGCCGCGCGGCGCGCCAGGGTGCTCGGCGCGGTAGGCGGCGACGGAACCGCCGCCGAGGCCGCCCAGGTCGCGCTGGACCACGGCCTGCCGCTCGCACTCTTCCCCGGTGGCACTCTCAACCACTTCGCCACCGACTTGGGCCTCGGCTCTGCCGAGGCCACGGCGCGCGCGGTGCGAAGCGGCACGGCGGTCAGCGTCGACGTCGGGCGTATCGACGGTGTCCGGCCGGCCGGGAGCCGATTCGGGCATATCTACCTCAACACCGTGAGTATCGGCAGTTATCCGGACATGGTCGCCATCCGGGAGAAGCTCGAGGCCAGGATGGGCAAGTGGCCGGCTATGGCATGCGCGCTGGTCTCGGTGCTGCGGCGCGAACCGGCGGTTCAGGTGGAGATCAACGGGCGCCAGCGCCGGCTGTGGCTGGTCTTCGTGGGTAATGGGATCTACCGGCCGGACGGGTTTGCCCCGACCTACCGCGAGCGTCTGGACGAGGGGCTCCTGGACCTCCGCCTTGTCGACGGCAAATCCCCGTTCGCCCGGACGCGGCTGGCGGGAGCCATCCTGACCGGTTCCCTTGGCCGGAGCCGGGTCTACGAGCAGGCATCGGTCAAGCAGGTGCGGCTACTGTCCAGGCAGGGGCCGTTGCCCTTCGCGCACGACGGTGAGGTCGGCACGGAGATCGTTCATTTAACGATCACTACGAATGCCGTTCGCCTGATGATCTATCGGGAGGAAGATCCCGGCCCGGCTGTCGCCGTTCGCCGCCGTAGCGGTTCTGCGGCGGGATGAGCGTGTGCAGCGGTGCCGTCAGGCTGGCGAGCGTATCCGGGTCGAGGATGTCCTGGACGAGCAGTGCGCAGGCGAGATCGGCACACAGCTCCATGACACGCTGGTCGGCAGCGGCGTCATCTGTATTGATCATATTGCGGCAGGACGGGCACAGCCGCCAGAACCCCTCGGCGGCGCTGCGCCGGACCAGAGTCCACACGCGCCGGCGACCGGTACGCACGGCGCTGTTGAAGGCGGTTTCCATCGCGTCCCGGTGCTCGCTCTCGTCGCGGGTGAGCGCGGTGACGAGCAGGCAGTCGTAGACCCGGAGGCTGTCGGCATCGTGGCAACGGCGCGCGAGTACCGGCAGCGCCGCGAGGACCCGTTTGACCTCGGATCCGAAAGGGCCGAGGTCCGGTTCGTGGCCTCGGCCGCGAGGGTAGACGGCACGCCACGGTCGCATCAGCGCCGCGTACTCCGACCGTGTGAGGATCGGTTTTGCGTAGGCGGCGGCGATTGCGTCACGAATCGCCTTGAGCGCGGTCGCGGTGATGCCCGGATCGACCGTCACGTAGTCGTCGATGCCCGCGAGGTCGTCGGCGTAGATGGCCGAGAGCGCGTCGAAGGCGGCGAGAACCTCGACAACCAATGGGGCGTCCGGTGAGAGCGCCTTGTCCCGCGCGGCGGCGAGCTGTGAGGTGTTGTGCCAAGCCGACGCGAGCTGGTTGAGCTCAGCGTCACTGGTATGTACCAGTTGCGTGAGGATGGTAAGAATACCACGCAGGTTGGGGTGATCCTCCAGCCGGTTGATCCGACGTGACCGCAGAATCATGTTTTTTTCCCGAGTGTTATGCGGGCCACCTCACGACCTCGCGTTCAGGTAGTAACGCCAGGTAACAATTGTGTTGCTGGTAACCGATGACATCTGTTTCGCCGAGCTGTCGGCAGCCGTCACATCGCCTCCTCGGAGGCACTCACGTTGCGTTTGGACCACCTGACCAACAGCCTCAGGGGCTGGTGGGGCAGCGGTAGCGCGATCATAGCTCTTTCAGGTTCCCGGCAGCCCCCCAGGGCCGGGAGAGGCGATGGTGCTGCAATCATCAGAGCCCGCCTGACCGCACGATGACCGTGCGCTCAGGACGGTCATCGTGCGGTCGGAGACCCTTGGGACCCGCCGCTCGGGACCGTCCTGACCGCGAGGTGAGGACGAATACGTTGGACCATGGTCTGGGGGCATCCGCGTGGGACGCACTCTACGACAACTCGCGAGCTGAGAGTAGCTGCACCAATGGTAGCGGACAGGTATAGATGAGTGACAAGAAAGGGTAGGACGGGACTGTGACTGATATCTCGATGTCGCGAGGAACGGCGATTGCCGTCAGGCGCTCGGACAGCCGGGCCGTCACCCGAAAGCCATGGTTGGAGTCGCGCCACTCGTTCGCGTTCGGTCGTCACTACGACCCTGCCAATACCCACTTCGGCCTGCTGCTGGTCAACAACGACGACAGTATCGCTCCTGGTGGCGGTTTCAGCACCCACGCGCACCGGGACATGGAGATCGTGACCTGGGTCCTCGAGGGTGAGCTCACGCATACCGATTCCACCGGAAGCAGCGGTGTGATCAGCCCCGGGATCGTCCAGCGCATGAGCGCGGGCACCGGGATCCTGCACGCGGAACTGAACGCGGCGGCGGGCTCCGAAGCGGGGGAACATGTTCCAGGAGATCCCGGTACAGTGCGCTTTATCCAGATGTGGGTGACTCCGGACATAGCGGGGATCACCCCTGGCTACGCCCAGATGGATGTGACGGACGCGCTCGCCGCGGGTGACCTGGTGGCGGTGGCCGGCGGCGGCGGTTCGCGGGCGGCGGTTGACATTCGGCAGAACAACGCCATCCTGCATGGCGCACGCCTGCCCGAGTCCGGCTGCGTGCGGCTGCCGGCCGCGCCCTGGGTGCATCTGTTCGTCGCGCGTGGCACGGTTACGTTGGAGACTTCTGGTGATCTCACCGCTGGTGACGCGGCCCGGATCCGAGGCTGCGACGGGCTCGTGGTCAGCGCCTCGGCCGGGCCGGCGGAAATCCTGGTCTGGGAGATGCACGCCACCCTTGGCCGGTGAGAGCACCCGGCCGGGGCCAGCGGCACCCGCCGGCGGCATCCCGGCATCGGGATGCCGCCGGCCCACCGTTGTGAGAGGCTCCGGCAACAGGGCTGTCCGGCTCGCGCCGCCCGGTCGGCGCCTCGCGTCATCGCTCCCCGCACATCGCTTCGCGATGCACGGGTACCCCGGCTCGTCGGCCCCGGTAGAACACCGCTACCGGAGCCTGGGCCGCCTCGCGACGCATCCGCCTGGCATCCGACATACCCCGAAACAACCTCCGGCGGCCACCACTAGTCACGCAGTCCGTAGCGACGGATCGCGTCCTCGACGACGGCGGTCTTGACCGAGCCGTGGCGCGCCAGCGCCTCCAGCGTCGCCACCGTGATCGATTGGGCGTCCACGTGGAAGTGGCGACGCAGTGCCGCCCGGGTGTCGGAGCGCCCGTAGCCGTCGGTGCCAAGGGAGGAGTAGTCCTGTGGAATCCACCGCGAGATCTGGTCCGGTACCGCCCGCATCCAGTCACTGACGGCAATCACTGGTCCGGGCGCCCCCTCCAGGAGACGGGTCGCGTATGGCCGGCGTTCCACTGAATCCGGATTCAGCAGATTGTGTTCCTCGCAGCTGAGAGCCTCCCGGCGCAGCTCGTTCCAGGAGGTCACCGACCACACGTCCGCTTCCACGCCGAAATCGTTCGCCAGCAGTTCCTGGGCCGCCAGCGCCCACCGCATACCGGTGCCGCTGGCCAGCAGCTGTGCGCAATGCGGTGCCGCGCCTGACGCGATCTCCGCCGGCGACCGAGCGGTCAGGCCAGCGTCGGCGAACGGCCGGAACAGATACATACCGGCGAGGATCTGTGCCGGGTCGATCCCGGCCGGTTCGGCCGGCTGCGGGAAAGGCTCGTTGTAGACGGTCAGATAGTAGAAGACGTTTTCGTCGCGCTCGCCGTACATGCGGTCGAGGCCGTCGCGGACGATGTGGGAGACCTCGAAAGCAAACGCGGGGTCATAGGCCACACAGGCCGGGTTCGTCGAGGCGAGCAGCAGCGAATGGCCGTCCTGGTGCTGGAGCCCCTCACCGTTGAGAGTGGTGCGCCCGGCGGTGGCACCGAGCAGGAACCCGCGGCCGAGCTGGTCACCGAACGCCCACATCTGGTCGCCGGTCCGCTGAAATCCGAACATCGAGTAGAAGACGTACACCGGGATCATATGGACCCCATGGGTGGCATACGCGGTGCCCGCGGCTATGACCGAACCCATCGAGCCGGCTTCGTTGATGCCCTCGTGCAGCATCTGGCCGGATTCGGACTCCTGGTAGGAGAGCAGCAGGTCGCGGTCGACCGCCTCATAGCGCTGCCCGTGCGGTGAGTATATTTTGGCGGTCGGGAACATGGCGTCCATACCGAAGGTACGGGCTTCGTCCGGGATGATCGGGACGAAGTGGGCGCCTATCTCCTTCGTCTTCAGTAGATCCTTGAACAGGCGGACGAAGGCCATGGTGGTCGCCACCGGCTGTTTGCCCGAGCCCCGCCGTAGATCATCAAAGATTGATTTCGGCGGCTGGGGAAGGGGCCGCGCCAGCACGACCCGCCGGGGGAGCGAACCGTCGAGGGCGGCCCGTCGCTCCCGCATGTACTGGATCTCGTCCGAATCCGGGCCGGGATGGAAGTACGGGGGCAGGTCCAGCTCGAGATCGGCGTCGGGAATTTCCAGGTAGAGGCGGTCGCGGAACTCCTTCAGCTCGCCCTTGCTGAGCTTTTTCATCTGGTGCGTGGCATTACGGGCCTCGAAGTCCTTGCCCAGCGTCCAGCCTTTGATGGTGTGGGCGAGGATGACCGTGGGCTGGCCGGCGTGCTCGGTCGCGGCCTTGTAGGCGGCATAAAGCTTGCGGTAATCGTGACCGCCGCGTGAAAGTTTGCGCAGGTCGTCGTCGGAAAGGTCCTTGACCATGCGGCGCAGCCGGGCGTCCGCCCCGAAGAAGTGCTCCCGGATGTAGGCTCCGGACGACGTCGTATAAGTCTGGAACTGACCGTCCGGCGTCGTGTTCATGCGGTGCACCAGGACCCCGTCGGTGTCCTGGGCGAGCAGGGGGTCCCAGTCGCGCCCCCAGACCACCTTGATGACGTTCCAGCCGGCACCGCGGAACAGGGATTCCAGCTCCTGCATGATTTTGCCGTTGCCGCGTACCGGGCCGTCGAGACGCTGCAGATTGCAGTTCACGACGAAGATCAGATTATCGAGTTCCTCCCGGGCCGCGATGCCGAGGGCGCCGATTGATTCGGGCTCGTCCATCTCGCCGTCGCCGAGGAAGGCCCATACCCGGCTGCGCGAGGTGTCCTTGATTCGCCGGTTCAGCAGGTACCGGTTGAACCGGGCCTGATAGATGGCATGGATCGGTCCGAGGCCCATCGAGACCGTCGGGAACTCCCAGAAGTCGGGCATCAGACGTGGGTGTGGGTATGACGAAAGCCCACCCGCCTCGCTCTCGCGGCGGAACGCGTCAAGAGAGCCGGCGGTCAGCCGGCCCTCAAGAAAGGCTCTGGCGTAGATTCCTGGCGAGGCGTGGCCCTGGACGAAGATCTGGTCGCCGGAGTCGCCGCCCGGCCCCGCGGTCAGGTTGTCCTTACCGCGGAAGAAGTGGTTGAATCCGACCTCGTAGAGCGCGGCGCTTGAGGCATAGGTGGCGATATGACCACCAACACCATATTCGGGCCGATTTGCCCGGCTTACCATGATTGCCGCGTTCCATCGAATATACGCGCGTATGCGCCGTTCGATGTGCTCGTCGCCCGGAAACCACGGCTCCCGTTCCGGCGGAATGGTGTTGATGAAGTCGGTGCTGGTGAGCCCAGGCACACCGACGGCCTTCTCCCGGGCCCGCTCCAGCAGCTTGAGCATGAGGAATCTTGCCCGACCGCGGCCCTGCTCGTCGATCACTGAGTCCAGGGAATCCAGCCATTCGCTGGTTTCGGACGGGTCGATGTCCGGCAACTGGCTGGGAAGGCCATCGGTGATGACCGAAAACCTCCTGCCGCTGTCCTTCGCCACGCGTTCTCCCTGTCGTCACTTGGTCGTTGTTCGCATGTTTGGTCGCGAGTAGGTCCCCTTCCATCGTGCTCTGTGCGGGCCGTCTCGTCACGCGCGCCCCTGGTTACCTGTCGGTAGGGAGGCGGGCTGGCGGCCCGCCGCGGCCGGCCCGGCGCCACCGGCCGATCGGCCTGTCACCGGTGCGCCGGATTTGTGAAACCGCTGGGGACAATGGCTGACGACGACGACGGATGGCGGCGGGGGCGAAGGGGATTCATGGAGACGACGACGCTGTCGGTGCGCACCGGCGACGAGGAATGTGTTTGTGATCTCACAGCCGCGGCACGACGATTCGTGACCGGTCGCGGGAGCGGTCTACTGTCCGTGTTCGTCCCGCATGCGACTGCCGGACTCGCGATCCTTGAGCTCGGGTCGGGCAGCGACGCGGATCTTCTCGCCGCACTTGCGGGCCTGCTGCCAGTTGATTATAAATGGTATCACGCGCACGGGTCGAATGGTCACGGAAGGTCACACGTATTGCCCGCGTTGATCGCACCATCGTTGACCGTCCCGGTTCTCGATGGTCATCTGCTGCTCGGGACATGGCAGTCCATCGCATTGGTTGATCTCAACGTGGACAATCCCGAACGCACGGTTCGGCTCTCGTTCCTGTCCGGATGAGAGGGCGCGAGCGGCACCTTTGTCCACAACTACCGGCGTGGCACTTGCGCTGCCCGGGGGTGCTCCGGTGGACTAGGTCTACGGCGATGCGGGCGGTAGGTGGATCGAAAGTCCACCGCGCGGCCCAGCCGTTGCACGCGGACAGCGTGTCCGTGTGCTGCTGACACGAGCAGGAGGTTGTTGAGGGTGAGTCCGACCGCGGCGAACGCCGAGGGTCAGCGGCGTGCGGAACGTCTGGGTATCACGCCAGGGGTACTGGTTCAGTCGCTTAACGAAGACGATGACATCGCCCATGATCTTCTAGGTGCCGTCACCTCTGTCAGCGGAACGGAACTCGTCCCGGAGGACTCCGACGATGTGGTCGACGTTGTACTGCTGTGGTGGCGGGACGACGACGGCGACCTCGTGGAGGCGCTCATCGACGCGCGCCGCCAGCTGTCCGAGGCTGGGGTGATCTGGCTTCTGACGCCGAAGGCCGGCAGACAGGGGCATGTCGAACCCAGTGACGTCCTGGAGGCGGTACCGACCGTTGGCTTGGTGCAGACCAGCACCGTGAGCGTTGCCGCGGAATGGGCCGGAATGCGTCTGGCCGCACCGAAGTCCCAACGGATCCGGCATCGTTAGAGCCCGTTGTGAATCTTGTGTTCGGACCGCGAGCCGCGTCCAGGTGGTTCCTGGCACGGAGGAAGGCCGAACCGATACCGGATGAGCCGTATCGGTGTGGCCGACAACGAAGCCGGGTGCCGGCTGGGCGTGGATCGCCCGGACAGAAGATCTGAAACAGGTTCCTGGTGTCCCTTGGGACCCCGGTCGCCGGCCAGATCCGGTGGCGACCGGGGGTACGGGCCGCCCGTTGGGCAGCGGCGGCCGGTGAGCGGGGCCGGCTGTGGGTGGGTGTATCAAGGCCGGGCGGGCAGGGGGACCTGCTGCCCCTCGACCGCGCCCGGGTAGCGGTCCCAGATGCGGTTGATCTCACCTTGCAGGTTCAGCGGGCCACAACCGAGAAGAAAGACGGTGAACGCGGCTCCGGTTCGTAGCGGGGGCAGACCCGCCGTTTGTTGTGCTTGGCGTACGT
>NZ_CAKJTO010000143.1:0-10188 GCF_917627405.1 Protofrankia sp. Cj5 | reverse complement strand
GTTGACCCGCCAAACTTCACGGCATTGCGGCTAGCCGTCCGGAAGACGAGTTCGTCGCGGTCCGGCTATCCACCGCCAGCGGCGACGTCCTAGTCGAAGTATGGAGCCGACCCGACACCACCCTGCCCACGGTGCAGCGGGCGGACGGGGACAGTGAAACGGGCCGGGGCCTGGGCATCGTCGAGGCGCCCACCGACCGGTGGGGTTCCTACAGGGCGACCTCCGGTGGGATCATCGTGTGGGCACGGTTCCCTGGCGCCGTCGTGCCTACTCAGCGTCACCACGACGAGCCACCGCTTTCCGAGCGCACCCCACGACCCGTACCCGAACCGACGGCCGCTCCGGCATGCGCGCCGGGCCTGCCGGACATCACCTTCAGTACGGATCCCGCGGTCGTGGCGCGGGTCGCCGTGCGCCTGCGCGGGCTCGACCCCTGGTACTAACTTCCCACCCCGTGTGGCTCTGGACCGGCGGCGAACACCGGCCCAGAGCGTTTCCGAGGCCGAGCGGACATCAGCCGAAATTGGATCACACCGACAGGTGGGCGTTCATGGCACGGGCCTGTTCGCCGAGTTCCGGCAGTTCCACGACGGTGACGCCGGCCTCGGTGAGGAGTTCGCAGCCTTGGCAGTCGGCGACGAAGAGGCTGGGTTCGCGCCAGGCGATGACCACTCGCGGGATCTTTGCTTCCAGGATGAGCTGGGTGCAGGTGCGTGGTCGGGACTTGCGCTGGGAGCAGGGTTCGAGGGTGCTGTAGATCGTTGCGGTGGTGAGCCGGGGGTCGTCGGGGGCGATCTTCGCGAATGCGGACTCCTCGGCGTGCACCTTGTCGTCGACCTCGCGGGAGTGGCCGAAGGCGATCTCTTCGTTGTTCTCGTCGACGATGACGGCGCCCACGGAGTAGGCGCCGGCGGCGGGTGGGCAGCGGTGGGCGAGTTCGATGGCCCGGGTCATCCAACGGTGGTCGTCGAGTGGGGACATGGAGCGGCTCGTCCTTCCCTGGGGTCCGGTCCCGCCGAGGGCGGTGTACCGGATGGCCGGTGGCGTGGCGCGCTGCGGTCAGGTGACTGTGGCCGTGGGCACTTGGCCCATCGCCTGGCGGAACTCGCGTACCTGGGGGACAGTCCGCCATCCGGCGACGGCGTCATGCAGTGACCGAAGACTGGTCATGATGCGGCCAGAATGCGTCTGGGTGCCGACCATGAGTGCGTGGAGGCCGAGTGTCGCGGCTTGCTCGGGTTCGCGTGCTCCTGCGTGTGCGAGGGCTTCGCGGGCGAGGTAGACGCCGCGGTCGCGGTGGAAGGTCGAGGGCAGGCCGTCGATCGCGGTCCGGAAGCTGGTGGCTGCGGCCGGGTAGTCGCCGAGCGCGGCGAGGCTGTGTGCCCGCTGGACTTCGATGTAGGCGGGACTGAAGAACTGTCCCCAGGGGTCGGTGTCGGGCTCGGCCCGGTCGAGGATGTCGTGGGCGCGGTCGTAGAGCGTCAGGCAGGTGGTTTTCTCGCCGCGTAGGGCGTGGCCGTGCGCGCTGTAGGTCGCGGCGATGGCGGCGAGGCGGCCGGTCGGTTCCGCGCTGGTCAACGCTGCCTCGGCAACGTCGATTGCTTCGCCGGGGTCGCCGCGGTCGGCGGCGAGTTGGCTCTTGCGTGCGAGGATGAACACGGTGGCTTTGGGGTCGCCGGCTCGGTGCGACCATTCCAGCGCTCGGTCGAGCCAGTATCCGGCCGCGGCGTGATCTCCGCTGTCCTGGTGGAGCCATCCGAGGAGATCCGCGAACTGCGTTTGGATGTGGTGCAGGGTCTGCCGTTGCGGGGTCGAACTCGTGCCGTGGCGGAGGTGGGTGGCGAGGAGACCGGTCTGCTCCTGGGCTGCGGCAATGACCTGACGTGGACCGAAGAGGTTGTCGTTCTCGGCGAGGACGGCGCGCAGCCGTGCGAGGTGGTCGACGACGCGGGGGTCCAGCGAAGCCGATGCAGCTGGGACTGTCGCCAACGTGGAGAGTGGGCTGAGAGTTGCTCCGCTTGCGGCCATGAGACCCAGGGCGCGCAGGAAATCCCGGCGATGGACTGGCACGAGGACGATCCTTCCGTCGGGTGCAAGTGCTCCGCTGATCAAGACGTGCACATCGCGGCCACCGATGACATCGTCGAGCCAGCGTGGCTGACCGTCCCTACCTTCGGAGCTTCCGGCCAACTCCTCACTCGCTCGGCCCGCGCGGGCTTGCGGGAGCAGCGGTGGCTCGGCGAGCAACCATTCAAGTTCGCGCAGGAGCGCTGTGTCCACGTCCATCGCTGCGGTCGGTGCGCTACTGGGAGCAGCGTTCGTCCGGAGGCTGTGTGGTGCCGGGTGGCGGGGTTCGCCTGGGCGGTCGAACCAGAGCAGGTCAACGGGGATGGCGAGCACGCGGCTGTAGTGGATCAGCTTGGACAGCTGTTCCGGGGCGCGGCCATTTTCCAGGTGGCTGAGTTTAGCTTGGGTGAGGCCGAGCCAGCCGGCGACGAGTTCCTGGGACAGGGTGCGTCGGTGGCGAGGGTGGGTGCGGTAGGCGTGGATGACCCGGCCCATGTGCCAGCTCGCCAGGGCGGCGCGCATCTGCGCTGACTCCCAGAACTCCGCCGGCACGGCGGGCGGAGACGCATGGTCGTGGGCCCTCTGGCACGGTCCACATGCGGAACCAGCATGGTCGGCGGCGAGCCGGTGGCCGCAGTGGGTGCAACTGCGTCGCGGGCGTGGCGTCGTCATCCCTGGCCGTCTTCCCCGATTCGTACGCGGCGGGCGGTCAACCTGCGAAACGTAGCACTGTCCGTGTCGATGTCAATACCCAAAGCCCGTAGTGGGTAACGCTACGCGGCATAGCCACCGCCCCCGGCCAGGCCCATGCTCGGGAGCGTGGCAGGCCCGGGACGCGTGGCAGTGCGCTGTCCGCCGGCCACGGCGCTGTCATCCCACCGTGGGCTCCCGCGCTGTACTCGTGCGGCTGTACCGCTACCTGCCCCGTGCGACCTGTCTTCTTGAAGGAGCTCCCGGTTCTTTTGGCGGTCGCGGTGCCTGCTGCGTGCCGTGCGAGCGGCTGCGCTGGAGCCCGGACCTGTGCGTACGGGCAAGGTGTAGTACCGGAGACGATTCCATTCTCGGAGCCGGTATCGGCGCACCCGCTACGTCGTCGACATAGGTGAGTGCCCGCGAGGCGACTGGAACGTTCCGTGACTGGAGAATTACACTAGATTAATGATCTTGGAGGTGGGTGTGGCAGCCGACCAGCTGAGGAATGCGATGGTCGATGGCCTGCGGCCGTCGGGCGCGGCGCTGAGTGGCCGGGTGGACGCGGCGATGCGGGCGGTGCCGAGGCACGTGTTCGTACCCGACGTGTCGCTGGAGCGCGCTTATGGGCCGGACCCGGTGGTGACCCATCGCGACGGCGACGGGGTTCCTATCAGTTCGGCGTCTGCGCCCGGCACGGTCGCCGGGATGTTGGACGATCTCGATGTTCGTCCGGGGCATCGGGTTCTTGAGATCGGTGCTGGGACTGGGTACAACGCTGCGTTGCTCGCCCATCTGGTTGGCCCGGCTGGTTCCGTGACGACGATCGAGTACGACGAGGCCGTGGCGTCCGCTGCGGGTGCGGCGCTGAGCGGCCTGGGTGCGGCCGTGACCGTGGTGCACGGAGACGGCATGCTCGGTGTGCCGGGACAGGCAACCTTTGACCGGATCGTGGTCACGGCTGGTGCCTGGGATATCCCGAGGGCTTGGTGGGAGCAGCTAGCAGAGGACGGGCGCCTGGTGGTGCCGTTGCGGATGCTTGGCCTGACTCGAACGGTCGTGTTCGAGCGTGCCGGAGCGGTGCTGCGTAGCCGGTCGGTCGTGGAGGACGGGTTCATGCCGATGCGTGGCGTCGGTGCTGTTCGCGAGCAGAACATCCCGGTCGGCGACGGACCGGACCTGACGATTCGGCTCGACGACGATCGCCCGGGGGACGCCTCGGCGCTGCGGGGTGCGTTGGATCATCCTGTGGCGGTGTGCTGGACCGGGGTCGCTGTCCCGTGGGGTTGGACCGAGCATCTCGATTTCTGGTTGGCCACGCTGGAGGGCTTCTGCCGGCTCCTGGTTTCGCGGGCCGCGGTCGAGGACGGCCGGCTGATGGCGCCGAAGGGGCCGTGGGGAAGCATGGGCGTCGTCGAGGGCGGGACGTTGGCCTATCTCACGACGCGGCCGAGTCCCACTGGCGACGCCGAGATGCCCAGCTTTGAGATCGGGGCGTGCGGCTACGGCCCGCGGGGCGCCGAGCTGGCGGCCCAGCTCGCCGAGCGGGTCCGCGACTGGGACCTGGATGGTGGTCAGGGCGTCCAGCTGTGGATCGAGGCGTACCCGGCTGACGCCGTCCGTCCGGAGGAGTCGGGTGTGCTGCTCGCGGTCGACAAGCGCGACAGTCGGGTTCTCGTCCGGGTGGCTGAACAGGTACCCGCCTCGGTTTGATCGCTTGGTCGGGCGGCGTTCAAGACAAGAGCAGCAGGGCGTCCCAGGCCGTGCGCAGGCCCTCGGGGACGGGGCGCCTGGCGTGCTCGGCGAGAGCGAGCGCCGTTCCGGCAGCGCCGGTGAGGAAACCGGGCCGGTCGGTGGTCGTGCTCCCGGCGACGTGCGCGAAGCCGAAGCGGCGCGTGGGGTTGAACGCGTCGGTGACCGCGGTCGCGGCTTGCTTGGCGACGGCTGTGTTGTGCATGGCGTCAGCGGCGCAGAGGACGCCGGCGTGTCCGTGACAGAGCGTCGGCCCTTCGACGTCCCAGCGGCCCGGCCGTTCCGCGAGGAGGCCCAGCACGTCCCGCGCGGCGTCCTCCACTACGTGTTCTCCGGCGGCCTGGCCGGCGAGCGTGAGCGCGCGGCTGATGCCGGGAATGCCGTAGCACCAGGCGTAAGCGCGTCCGGCTGGCTGGGCGGCGTGGCCGGCATCGAGTTCGTCGCCCGTGATGTGCGGGGGCCAGGTCCCGGTGCGTTCGTCGCGCCAGCGCAGCAGCCAGCCGGCGGCGTGCGAGATGGCGTCGCGTTGGCCGGGGACGGTGCATCCGGCGAGGTGTGCAGTGGCGAGGAACGCGAGTGGCCCGGCGATCCCGTGAGCCACGCCGGTGGTCGCCGCGCCGGAGGGGTGCGCGCTGACGGCGTCTGGGTGGCGATCCGCGGGCAGCCACCAGCCGGGGCGGCTTCCGACGCCTTGGTTGATCAGTGTGGTGAGTGTGGTGAGCGCGGCGAGAAGCCCGGGTTGGGCGGCGGTGTGCCCTGACTGGTGGGCGGCGAGCAGCACCCTGCCGGTCCCGGCGAGGCCGGTGATGACGTCGTAGACGTGCCAGGGCGTGCACATCGCCCCGTGGGTGAGGGCTGCGCGGTGGTGCTCGGCGAGGGTGACCGCCTGCGTGGACAGCCAGCGGGCGGCCCTGGCCGTGCTCGTGGCGTGGCGGGCTGGGTCCGGGAGGTAGGGCACGCCAATGATCAGCGACGCCGCCAGGCCAGCGCCGGCGTGGAACACGCCCGTGCGGTTGACGCCGCGCGGAGTCTGGCGGGCTGCGTGGGTCCAATGGTTCGCTGCGGCCGTCGCAAAATCAGCGTGGACGACCGCCAGCCGGGCGTGTAACAGCGCCGTTCCAGGCAGACCGTCGGCGAGACTGCCCGCAGCGCCGGCCGGGAGAGTGGTCGTGACGGTCTCGGGGTGCAGGAGTCGTTCGGTGACGGCGAGGCATTGCCGCTCAGCGTCGCCGGTTATTGCATCGTTGGTCACCATGGCGCTGTCTCGCGGGCGAGGAGTGCGATAGCCAGAATCCTGGCGAGCTGCTCCTGGGCGCTGTCTCCGAGGAGCCGGTTGGCGTGCATGTGGATCACAGAGGAGGCGCAGTCCGCGCGCCGGTCGGCGGGCAGGCGGTCGTGATACGCGCGCAGCGCATCCAGGTATCCCGCCCAGGCGGGGTGAGATGGAGGGACCGTGGCTGTACCGTCGCGGGCCGCGTCGTTCACGAGGCGGCGCAGATCAGCGAGACGGCGGTGGGCGGCCCGGTCGAGGCGAGGGCGGCCGAACGCGGAAGGATCAGGGCCGGCGAGCGTGCGGGCCGCCGCCGCCGCGGTCAGCGCGGCCACGACAAGCCGCTGATCGGCGTCATGGGTCGCGGTCAGTGTGGCGAGAACCAGGTCGCTGTCGGCAGCGAAGACTGCCTCAGCCGCCTCGATCGCCGGCAGGCCGCCGTAACGCTCGATCTCCTGGTCGTAGGGCTCGACGCTGAATCCGCCGGCGAGAGCGTCGGCTACCAGGCGCGCGCCCCATTGGGAGACTGCGGGTAGGAGTTCGCCGCCGAGGACGGGCGGGGCTCCGTGGAACCGGATCCGCAGTTGTGGGCCGATGGCCTGCGTGCGGTAGCGCAGCCAAAACCAGCGATCGAACATGCTGCGCAGGCCCGGGAGGATCCCGGCGAGGTCGGCGAGGATCTCGTCGTGCTGGGCCACTGGTGCGCCGATCGCGAGCGACAGCCACGGGCCGCCCGGCAAGTAGTGCCCGGCTCCCGCTGGCCGGGGCAGCGCGGTGATCGGGCGAGCCGGGGTCGGCGGGGACGCCGTGGCGGCGAGTGGGATGACGAGTTCGAGTAGATGGCGTCCGGACCGTCCGGTGACGACATCCTGGATGGTGCCGTCGCCGCCGGGCTGTTCGGTGATGGCCCGCAGCCCGCGTCGCACATAGCGGCGTAACAGCTCCACGTCCCGCGGATCGTTGAGGTCGAGCGGGAGTTGTCGTTCGTCATCGTCGGTGACGACTACGGTCGGCGGTTGCGGGACGGTGGAGGTCCGCCAGGAGCGCAACTGCGCCGGCCAGGCCGTGGGGTCGCGTGCGGCGTCTGTCAGCAGTCTCGGCAAGCGCCACCGTGCGGGCGCGAGGATCGTCGACCGGTAGCGCACCCGTGGCTGGAAAGCGGTGTCACGCAGCGGCCCCCAGGAGAACAGGCGCCATGGGCGGCACCCGGACCGGCCCAGCAGCGCCAGTAGTCGGGCCTCCGCCGGTAGGTAGCGCAGCCCGATCCGCGAGTTCAGGACCGGTATGACCTGACAGCGGCGAGTCCGTGACCACAGCGTGAGGCGCGCAGCGTCGGCCACGAGCAGCAAGTCGTCGAGTCGCAGATCATCCGACCGGGCGGGGATCCCGACGGGGATACGAATCGGGGCGACGCCGGTCGGTGGGGCGATCGTCGCCAGCACCGGAATACGGGGCCGTGCCACCACCTCGGCGACGAGCGCGCCCGCTGGCGGATCGGGTACCCGCAGCTGGCTGCCCGCCAGCAGTGAGGTGAACCGGCCGGCGCTTGATCCGGCGTCCTGGGTGCCACCGACGTAGAGCGCAAGGTACAACCGGCCCGCGGCCAGGTCCGCCTCCGACACGGCGAGCACGCGGGCATACGCCTCCGCGCCCGGCGGCGGCGAGGCGGAACCGGGGACCGCGAGCGTGGCAACGGTGGCGGCGTCCACGACGACTTCAGTGCGGCCGTGGGCGGTCGCGTCGCCGAGCAGAGCGGCGAGGGCCGCGATGTGCTCCGGAGGCGCCGGCGCGGGTTCGATGCTCGTCTCGATGCCCGCGTCGCCCAACCCGAGGACCGGGTCGACGACCTCGACGAGCGGGACGAACCGGCCGTGGCCCCACCGATCGACAAACCGGGTGTGGTAGGCGGTGAGCGTCGGCGTCGTGCAGCTCATCGTCCACAACACGCCCATGGCCTCGGCGGCGTCCTCCAGCAGCGCCCGCGGCACGGTGATGGCCGCGTCGGCGGCGACGTCGACACACAGCGGGTTGTCCTGACCGCAGACACGGGCGGACACATCCCGTGCGGCGCTGAGGGCCGCGAGCCGCGGTGCTGTCCCCAAGGGGAGCTGGTCAGCGGCGTGGAGCCGGGCCCGGAGATCCTCCAGCAGGCGATGGACATCGCAGCCGTCGGGGAGGCGGTCGAGGAGGTGCCGGAGCGGGTCCTCGCCCATATCGGCGGGTAACAGGTCGGTGAGCAGGAACCCTTGGCGGGTCATCTCGATGACCATGTTGCGCAGCGTCGACTCCGGCACAGTCGGCCAGCGCTCACCGACAGCGGCGCTGATCAGGCTGTACCGGGTTCCCTGCTCGCACAACCGCAGGACCAGGACGCTTGCCGCGGTCGCGCGGATCGTCACGAGCCGCGGCGCACCGGGACCGAGCGGCTGCTGCTCATGTTCAAACCGCTGGCCGCGGCGGCGAACCAGGTTGTTCGTCGTGAACGTGAGTCGCTCGACCACCCCGGGAACATCCAGAACGCGGTCGGCGAGAGCAGCCAGCGACACCGGGCTCGGGCCGCTGCGGGGGCGATGCTCCCCGCCGAGACGCAGCACGGAGCCACGCTCGGCGACGGCCACCGACTGGACGCCGGCGAACACCGCCCGCGGCGTCGGGCGCAGCCGTGCCCGACGGTCAAAGGCGCGGACCGCCGCAGGGCGCCCTTCGCCGGACGCGCTGAGGACCGATGGAACGGCCTCGCGTGACGTGAGCGTGATCCCCTCGACCACAACCGGGTCCAGAGGGCCGCCCTCCACGGCACCGTCCGCCGGGAGCAGCGGGATGCGCGCCATCACCGCGGCGCCCGGCAAAGGCGCGAACCATCGCGAACGCACCGGCGGCTTCACTAGTCGCAGTTCTTGCAGGTGGCCGAGCAACCCACACTCGGACAGGTGCGCGAGCAGCCGTCATCTGTGCAGTCCGACGTCGTGTTCGACCCGGCGACGTCGGTCACCGGCACCGCCCGTATACCGAGGTCGAACAGGTCCGCTGTGAGGCGGTCAAGAAGCGTCGCATCCTCTGACATGGGAACTCCTCTCACGATGGCCCGTTGCAGCGGCGGCCAGGTTCGACGCGAACCGCGACGCGTCGCGACCCCTTGCAATCAGGGCGTGACAGCGCCATCTCAACTGTGACAGCCAGAAATCACATTGGTTGGTCAATCTGGCGCTGCGGCTACTGGACCCGGGCGCCGGTCAGGAAGCCGCCGCAGACGACACGCCCAGGTCTGAACACCCCGAGCGTCGGTCCTGCATGGCGGAGGTGGCTATGCCAGAGATCGATGGCATGCATACACAACGCGCATAGACATCGTCACCAGGAGTCCTGCTCTGCGCCGATAGTGGTGCGCTGCGGACCAGGACCTGAGTGGGTGGAGATGGCGACGGTACGGCTGAGCCTGCGCGAGGAGCAGGACGATCTGCGTTCCCGTATGCGGGCTCTCGGGATGGGGCACGGCGAGATCGCGGCTGAGTTCGCGAGGCGTTACCGGTTTCGGCCTCGCGCGGCGTGGCGGCACGCTCATGGCTGGGCGCTGAACCAGGCCGCGCGCCAAGTCAACGATGTCGCCGCGCGCACCGGATACGACGAGAACGGGCGGGCTTCGATGACCGGGCCGCGCTTGTGCGAAGTGGAGAAATGGCCAGCCCAGTCTAGACGGTTGAGTCCAAGGGATGGCGTCACCGTCAGTGGTCGTAAGCGACCGAAGATCTTTTGATGGGCTGGCCGGTCTTATCGTTGAGCCAGATCGCCGCAGTCAACGCCAGGATTCGCGATAGCACCCGGACCGCCACGCCGGCCGGCGTGCGGCCACCGTGTCGCTCCAAGTCACGCTGGCCCTTGACGGCCTGGCTGATCGATTCGATCACCTGCCGCAACGGCTTGAACAGCTGTGCTCCAGCCCGCTCGGGCTCCCCCGCGCGAGCCGGACGCAGCAACCTCAGGTCACGCTCGGTGAGAGCACGCTCGAAAGCGCGGCCGAAGTAGTTCTTGTCCCCGATAATCGTTTGACGGGGATGGGTAGCAACGATCTTGGGTGCGGCATCCAGCATGTCCAGCAGCGTCTCGCGCTCGTCGGCCTTCGCGCCGGCCGGTGAGCGCGAACAGGATCGGCAGCCCGCCGAGCGTGCATACCAGGTGCAGGCGCAGGCCCCACCAATACCGCGAGTGCGACGCACAGGAACCGTACTGGGCCCACCCAGCCAGGTCGGAACGCATGACGGTCTCCCGCGAGCAGCCGCAGCCGACGGGGGTGGAGTCAACGACCCACACGTCGTCGCTCCACAGCGAGGTGTCCGTCGCCAGCATCATGATCATGTTTTTGATCGGCCCGGTCGAGCTCCGGGTGATCCGCTGCGAGATCACGGTTACCA
>NZ_CAKJTO010000142.1:0-10327 GCF_917627405.1 Protofrankia sp. Cj5 | reverse complement strand
GGGCGAGCCGGGCGAGCCGGGCGGGCGGCGGCTCAGCCGTCGGCCGCGGCGCCGGCTGAGGGCACGGACGCCGAAGCGACCCGGCGGTGAGCGGTCACCGCCCCCAGCCGGGCGTTCCCGAGCGGGCCGCCGGCGAATCCGTGCGGGTTGTCGAGCTTGACATCGGGCCTGTCGCGCATGGCGGGATGTGCGTGGCCCGCCACCAGGGCCGGGTTGTCTTCGTCCGGCACGCGCTGCCGGGTGAACGGGTCCGGGCCTGCCTGACCGACACCTCGCACGACCGGTACTGGCGGGCTGACGCCGTCGAGGTCCTGCGGCCGTCGGCGGACAGGGTGGCCGCGCCGTGCCCGCATGCCGGGCCCGGCCGTTGCGGCGGATGCGACTGGCAGCACACCTCCGTTGCCGCGCAGCGTCGCTTCAAAGCCGGGGTGGTCCGTGAGCAGCTGCGCCGACTGGCCGGGCTCGACTGGCCGGTGGAGGTCGAGGCGCTGGATCCGCCGCCCGGCGCGCTGCCCGACGGCCTGGGGTGGCGCACCCGGATGCGTTACACGCTGACGGAGCAGGGCGAGGTCGCCTTGCGCGGGCACCGCTCGCACGAGATTGTCGCGGCGGCGGACTGCCGGATAGCGCACCCGCTCGTGCGCGCCGCCGTCGCCGGTCGGACCTTCCCGGCGGCCGGCGCGGGCACTGCCGATGGCGCTGCCGGGCCTGAGATCGACGTGGCCGCGAGCGTGTCGAGCGGCAGCACGATTATCACATCGGAAGCCCGTGCTGCCGGTTTTTCTGCCGGCGATGCCGACACCGAGATCGTCGAGGTGGTACGCGGGCGCCGGTTCATCCTGGCTCCCGGGGTGTTCTGGCAGGTCCACCCGGGTGCGCCCGAGGCGCTGGTGGACGCGGTCCTGACCGGCCTGGCGCCGCGCGCCGGGGAACGGGCGCTCGACCTGTACGCGGGCGCGGGCCTGTTCACCGCCGCGCTTGCCGAAGCCGTCGGTCCCGGCGGTCTCGTGGTGGCGATGGAGTCCGACCCGCGCGCGGTGGCCTCCGCCGCGCGCAGCCTCGCCGACCTCCCGCAGGTGTCGTTACGGGGCGTCCGGGTTTCGCCCGGCTCCCTGCGCGGGCTGGCCGGTACCGGCGCTGACATCGTCGTCCTCGATCCGCCCCGAGCGGGCGCGGGCACCGCTGTGATGCGCGAACTGCTTGCGTTGGGCCCCCGGGCGGTCGTGTACGTGGCCTGTGATCCCGCCTCGCTGGGCCGGGATCTCGCGGTGGCCGTCGCGCAGGGCTACTCCCTGGCGGAGCTGCGGGCGTTCGATCTGTTCCCGATGACCGCCCATGTCGAATGCGTGGCGTTACTGCATGGGCCGGTCTGATGACACACGGTCTGATGACACAACGGGGGAGCCCGCGCCCAGCGAGGCCCGTGTCCGGACACGCCCGCGCACTCCCCAGCCCGGCTGGGCGCCACGTCCGAGGCCGATGTCACGTCCGATGTCATGTCCGATGTCACGGTGGCGGACACGCCCGGCGAGAGGAACACGCACGTGTCCCGGCGCCGCTGGGGGGCCGGATACTCATGGGCAAACCACGCATCGTAAGCGTCGACTGGCCTTCTTGCTACCTGTTTGGGACGTGTTCACATGTCCAATCCGCGACCGCGACTGATCCCCTGACCTGCGTAGACTGAGCGGCGTCCGGGGCCGATCCCCTCAAAAAGGGGGAGGAAGTGCACGGAGAGGAAGTGTCGGTGTCGCTTCTGTCGACCGTTCGCAATCCGCACGATCTGAAGAGACTGGCAGTCGACGATCTTCCCGCGCTGGCGGCGGAGATCCGCGACTTTCTTATTCACGCGGTGGCGCGCACAGGTGGTCATCTCGGGCCGAACCTCGGCGCCGTCGAGCTGACCATCGCGATCCACCGGGTGTTCGACTCGCCCCATGACCGGATCCTGTGGGACACCGGCCACCAGTCCTATGTTCACAAGATCCTGACCGGCCGCGCGGACGCGTTCGCGGACCTGCGGCAGCGGGGCGGCCTGTCCGGGTATCCCAGCCAGGCCGAGTCACCGCACGACATCATCGAGAACTCGCACGCCTCGACAGCCCTGTCCTACGCCGATGGGCTGGCCCGGGCGTACGCGCTGCGTGGTGAGTCCCGCGCGGTCGTCGCCGTTGTGGGCGACGGCGCGTTGACCGGCGGCATGTGCTGGGAAGCGTTGAACAACATCGCGGCTGCGGACCGCCCGGTGATCGTGGTCGTCAACGACAACGGGCGCTCCTACGCCCCGACCATCGGTGGGCTGGCCGATCATCTGGCTGCCCTGCGGCTCGCGCCCGAGTACGAGCAGGTCCTCGACGTCGTCAAGCAGGTACTCGGCCGTACCCCGCTGGTCGGTGCGCCGCTCTACGACGCCCTGCATGGGATCAAGAAGGGCATCAAGGACGTCGTCCAGCCCCAGGGCATGTTCGAGGACCTCGGCCTGAAGTACGTGGGGCCGGTGGACGGGCACGACGTCCACGCGGTCGAGTCGGCGCTGCGGCGGGCCCGTGACTTCGGTGGGCCGGTGATCGTCCACTGCGTGACCCGCAAGGGCTTCGGCTATCCAGCCGCCGAGCAGGATGACGCCGACTGTTTCCACGCGGTCGGGGTCATCGACCCGAGTACCGGCAAGCCGGCCACGGCCGGCAGCGGCGGCGGCACCAGCTGGACGGGCGTCTTCTCCGATGAGATCGTCCAGATCGGCCATGAGCGTCCGGACGTCGTCACCCTCACCGCGGCCATGCTGCAGCCGGTCGGTCTGCAGAAGTTCGCCACGGCCTTTCCCGACCGGGTGTTCGACGTCGGTATCGCCGAGCAGCATGCGGTCACCTCCGCCGCGGGCCTGGCCATGGGCGGCCTCAAGCCGGTGGTGTGCGTCTACGCGACATTCCTCAACCGCGCCTTCGACCAGGTGCTGATGGACGTCGCCATGCACCGGCTGCCGGTCACCTTTGTCCTGGACCGGGCCGGTGTCACCGGTGAGGACGGGCCATCCCACAACGGCATGTGGGACATGTCCTTTCTGCAGCTCGTACCCGGGCTGGCACTGGCCGCGCCGCGGGACGAGCCCACGCTGCGGGCCGAGCTCCGCGAGGCGCTGGCGATCTCCGACGGGCCGTCGGTGGTGCGCTTCGCCAAGGGCAAGATCAACCCGGACATCCCCGCGATCGAGCGGGTTGGGTCGGTCGACATCCTCTACCGCTCGCCCGAGGCGACACCGTCGCGGGAGGTTCTCCTGGTAGCGGTGGGTGCGATGGCGAGTACCTGCCTGCAGGTCGCCGAGCGGGTCGCGAGCCACGGTATCGGGATCACGGTTGTCGACCCGCGGTGGGTCAAGCCACTGGATCCGGTGCTCGTGGACCTCGCCCGGATGCATTCGCTCGTGGTCACGGTCGAGGACAACGGCCGGGTCGGCGGGGTCGGGTCGACGTTCGCGCAGATGCTGCGGGATGCCGACGTCGACGTGCCGCTGCGCGACTTCGGCATCCCGCAGGCCTTCCTCGACCAGGGCAAGCGTCCGGAGGTCATGGCCGACATCGGCCTGTCCGCCCAGGAGCTCGCCCGCAAGGTCGTCGAGATGGTTGCGGGGCGCGCGTCCGTCCTCGACGAAGATGCCGAGGAGTCCGAGGAGGAAAGCGCGGCCGGTCAGCTCTGAGCTCCACACCACCCCTCGGGGTCGGTAAGGCCAAGAGAGTACGGGTGCCCGTACTCTCTTGGCCGGGCAGAAACCCCGTTGCCGGCAGCAACCCGATACGCGCCCTAGAGCGCCCGAGAAGAGGACTGTCCGGCTCCCGCATCCCGCCCCGCCGCGTTGTCGTCAGTCGGCGCCCAACACCAGGGCCCTTCCTCCGCTGCCTTGCCGGATCGGGCGCGGATGAGCCGCTCACTGATCGAACGCCCTATCCTCGGGCGCTCTTAGTGGATCAATCCATCGGACGCCTGGAAAGCGGGCGAAGTCGGCGTCGCTGGAGCATAGCTCGGCGCTGTGCTCGACGGCGAGAGCGGCGAGATGTGCGTCGGACGTGAGGTTCCCAGCCGTTCCCAGCGGTGCCAGCAACTGGCGTAGAACCGCAGCGTGACGTTCGGTGGGATGGACGATCACGACACAGGGTCTGGCAAGCCATCCATCAACGATGTCGAGAATTTCGTCCGGACGGAACGGGTTCCGAAAGATCGTGGCGTGTGTCGTCAGGCGGATAACCGCAAGCAGCACCGGCCACGCGAACGCAACGGTCTCGGCGCCCGACAGCGTGCGTTCGAGCCAGGCTCTCGATGATTGATGTCGTGGTGAGGTGTCGTCGAGTGCGTAGATGAGCAGGTTGACGTCTGGCAGCTTCATGTACGGAGCTCAAGCCTGTTGATGATCTCCGCGTCCTCGAATTCGGTACTTAGCCGCAGTGCCTTGTCGAGGTCGACATCCGGTCGTAGCCCGAGCGACCGAGTGGGTAGCCGATAGGCCGGAACGTCCTGGCGTCTACTCGCCAGGCCGGCGCGGACGAGTGCGTTCAGGGCTTCCTTGAAGGAAATGCCCCGTTCGCGAACCACTTCCCGGAGAGCCATCGCGACATCTGGGTCGAGAGTCACTGTCGTACGCATCCTGGCATCATAGCATCAGGTTGTTTGCTGTCATGATGGCGTGATGATGTGATGCTGTTGTCGGAGTTGACCGGATCAACGCTACGCTGAGCGGATGTGGCATGTACGTTCTGTTGGCAGAAGGGTTGGTCGACCGGCCGGGCGCTGTCACCCAGAACCGAGCCGACAAGAACTGGGCCGACCAGGACCGGGCCAGTTAGAACCCAGGCGTCGAGGGCCGCGGTGGTGGTTGGCGCGGGCGGCGTTGCTGCTGGCGGTCGGGTTGCTCGGCCTTGCGCTGGTCGGTCAGTGGAACGCGGTCCGGGCGTCGTTCGACGAGCTGACCGTGGTGAGCGTCGCCGCGGCCGGGGGCGTCACCGTGCTGGCGGTCGGGACGAGCGTGTTGTCCTGGCGGGCACTGCTGGTGGGGCTCGGCACGGCGCTGCCGTTACAGGCGGCCGTGCGGGTGTTCTTCGTCGGGCAGATCGGCAAGTACGTCCCGGGCAGCGTGTGGCCGGTGCTGGCGCAGATGGAGCTGTCGAGGGCCTACGGCGTGTCCCGGGTGAAGGCCGCGTCGGCGAGCCTGATCGTGCTGGCGCTGGCGGTCCCGTGCGGCGGGCTGGCCGCGGCCGTGACCCTGCCGTTCGTGTCGGCGACCGCGTTAGGTCACTACGGGTGGGCGCTGCTGGCGGTACCAGGGCTTGCGGTGGTGCTGTATCCACCGGTGCTGTCCAGGTTGCTGGCGCTCGCGTTCGGCCTGCTGCGCCGGCCACCGCTGGAGCGTCCGCTTGCCGTCCGCCCGGTGCTGGCCGGTGCCGGCTGGCTGCTGACGGGCTTTGTCCTCTACGGCGTGGCGACCTGGCTGCTGATGCGTGATCTTGCTCCGTCCGTGCACGGGCCCCGCCTGCTGCTGCTCGCGGTTGGCGGGTACGCGCTCGCGTGGACGGCTGGGTTCCTCGTCCCGCTGGTCCCGGCTGGTGCGGGCGTGCGCGAGGCCGTACTGATCCTGGCGTTGGCGCCGGTGCTCGCGCACGGCCCGGCGACGTTGCTCGCCCTGGTCAGCCGGCTGCTCGCGACCGTGGCCGACCTGCTGTGGGCGGTATGCGGCGCGGCCGTGCGTACCGGCGGACGAGAGCTACGTGCGGGTGGTTCGCCTGGGCTGCTCCCCCTCGCGCCAGAAGTCGATGGTGAGCTCCTCACCGGCGACCCCGATCATGCTTAGGCCGGTGACGTCGATCCTGAACAGGGTGAACGGCTCGGGTACCGGCGTGGCGGTGGCTGCGGCCCACGCGGCCTGGTAGGCGTCCAGGCTTTCGGTGCCGGTCACGACGGCCGCCCTGCCGTTGATCTTTGCGTCGCCTTCGGTGACGTTCTTGTCGGTGGTTGCGCTGTGCAGGGCGCATCGTGGGTCCCCGCACAGATCGGCTCCCTTCCGGGAGCCGGGCATCATGCCGAGCCACAGCTCGCCGAGTGCGAACAACGGCTCGACCCCGCTCACCCGAGGAGATCCGTCACGCCGGATGGTCGCGAGGATCGCGAGCCCGTGCGCCTCGAAGCGCCCCCGGACCGCAGCCGCCAGCTCGGGCGCGGCTCGTTCAGCCTCACTCCAGTTCGCCATACCGCCCATGCTGCCGCACCGGCCGGTTCCCGGCCGGCTCCTGGATGCTTCCTGGACGCTTCCGGGGGAGAGAGCAACTGATTTACCGTGCGGTCTCCCGCTGGACGTTGGATCGGTGTGTGCATGTGACGTGCTGGTCGTTGCTTCCGGGAATCACGCGTCGTTAAGGTCCAAGCTGCCGGCTGGGAGATCGACGTACGGAGCGCCATGAGCATCGGCGGCCCGCTGCCGGCGTCGCCGTCTCGACAGGGCGTCGTCGTTCCACCCAGCTGCCCGATGCGCCCGGCTGCCCGACGCGCCGGCCGGCGTCAACCGACCGACGAGGGGATCCATGGCCCGCCGACCGATCATGAGCGCTGGGCCGCACCGCCGGGATCTGCTCCGGATGGCGGCTGCCGCCGGTTCGGTCGCGGCCCTTGAGCTGACCGTCACATCGTCAGCCAGCGCGGTCGCACCGATAACGGCGGATCTGTGCGTGTATGGCGCGACCATGGCCGGCGTCGCCGCCGCCGTGCAGATGCGTCGCATGGGCGGCTCGGTTGTGATCATCGAACCGACCGCCCACATCGGCGGTATGACAACGGGCGGGCTCAGCCAGACCGACATCGGTACGGGCGGCGCCGTCGGTGGGTTCGCGCGCGAGTTCTACCGCAGAGTGTATGTCGCCTACAACGGCGGCCCGCTCGGAGCCGCGACGCCGATGCAGACCACCTTTGAGCCTCGGGTGGCCGCGGCTGTCATGACCGACCTGCTCACCGGTGCGCA
Organism: Protofrankia sp. Cj5; assembly: GCF_917627405.1. Taxonomy (NCBI): domain Bacteria; kingdom Bacillati; phylum Actinomycetota; class Actinomycetes; order Frankiales; family Frankiaceae; genus Protofrankia; species Protofrankia sp. Cj5. The sequence goes on along the minus strand of NZ_CAKJTO010000142.1, from coordinate 3,330 downwards.
GGTGCCGGTCTACACCCGGCGGACGCTGGCCTCCGTCGGCCGCAGCGGCTCCCGGCTCACCTCGGTGGTGGCCGGTGACGGCACCGTGGTACGGGCCCAGATGTTCATCGATGCCTCCTACGAGGGGGACCTGCTGGCACTCGCCGGGGTGCGCTATGTGATCGGCCGTGAGTCGAACGCGGTGTACGGCGAGTCCAACAACGGGGTGCAGCTGCTTGCCAAGAACCAGTTCACCGCCGCGGTCGACCCGTACCGGCGTGCGGGCGACCCGGCCAGCGGGCTGCTTCCCGAGATCTCCGCGGCCGCCCTCGCGGCCACCGGCAGCGGTGACGCTCATGTCCAGGCGTACTGTTACCGGCTCTGCCTGACCAAGGCGCCGAACCGGATCGCGTTCCCGCGGCCGGCCGGCTATGACCCGAGCCGCTACGCCCTCGTACCGCGCCTGATCGCGGCCGGGTACGCCGACCCGTTCACCGACAAGGCCGCGGCGTTCATGAACAACACGGTGTTGCGGAACGGCAAGTTCGACGCAAACAGCGCCGGGCCGTTCTCGTTCGACCATGTTGGCGCCGCCGACGGGTACCCGCGCGCGAGCTGGTCCCAGCGTGCGCAGATCGTGGCTGATCACACTTCCTACCAGCAGGGCCTGCTCTACTTCCTGGCGAACGACAGCGCGGTGCGCTCGGACGTCCGCTCCGCGGTCGCGGCCTTCGGGCTGGCACCCGACGAGTTCACCGCCACCGGCAACTGGCCGCCGCAACTCTATGTGCGCGAAGCTCGTCGGATGGTGAGCTCGCGCTACGTCCTCACCGAGGCGGACTGTCGCGGCCAGACCGCGGTCGCCGACGGCGTCGGGCTCGCGAGCTACTCGCGGGACTCCCACAACTGCCAGCGGCTCGTCGTCGGCGGGCAGGTGAAGAACGAGGGCGACATCCAGATCGCGTTACCCGCGCCGTTCCGGCTGCCGTACCGGGCGATGGTTCCCGACAGCGCGCAGTGCACGAACCTCATCGTCCCGGTCTGCCTGTCGGCGTCGCACGTCGCCTACAGCTCGCTGCGGATGGAACCGGTTTTCATGATTCTCGGGCAGGCGGCCGGCGCCGCGGCCAAGCTCGCGCTCGACAGCGGGGCCAACGCGCAGGGAGTCGATCCCGCGGCGCTTCGCGCGCGGCTGTTCGAGGACATGGCCGTGCTCGACTATCCCGACGTCGCTGTCGACGACACCGACCCGATGACGGCGGTCACCGGCTCCTGGCCGGCCAGCTCGGCGATCGCGGGCTACTACGGGACCGGCTATCTGCATGACAACAACGCCGGCAAGGGCGGCAAGAGCGTCCGTTTCGTCCCGTCCCTCCGGGCGGCCGGTACCTATCGGGTGTACCTGCGGTGGACGTCGACGGCCGCGCGAGCGTCGAACGTGCCGGTGACCGTTGCCTACCGGGGCGGTTCGGCAACGCTCACCGTGGATCAACGTGTCGGGGGCGGCCGGTGGGCGTTGCTCGGGGCGTGGCCGTTCGACGCGGGCACGGCAGGGAGCGTGACCATGGCGACCACCGGAACCGACAACTATGTGGTCGCCGACGCGGCTCGCTTCGTCCGCTCCGGTTGATCGCTTCGTCCGGACCGGACGGCCGCATCGACCGGGCCGGTCCCCGGCCGCGAGAATGAGCGGCCGTTCATTTCGTATACCCGGGGACCCGCCCACCGGCCAGCAGAATTCGGGGCCTGTTCACCTTCGGCTCGCCACCCGGGAGGCGACGTCTGTTTTTATGTCAAAGCAATGGAGCGGAACCGGCGTCGCCGACGCCGGTCAGGGGGTAACTCCACTGTGACGTACGGTGCGTATACATGATGACCGAAGAGCGTTCGACCATGAATTTTCTCGGCTGGCTGAAACTGCCCCGAGCCGCGGTTATGGGGGCCGGCTCTGGCGCGGCGGGCGCCGGCGCGGGCTCGGTCGCCCCGGCTGAGGCGCGGCGCGACACGAACCCGCGCCCCGGCCCGGCTGACCGGCTGTTTCACGGCGTCGGCCGGACGGCCGCCATAACCGTGATGACGACGATGGGCTTCATCGGTGTATTCCTGCTGTACAAGGCGCTGCCGGCGCTGCGGCGGGTCGGCTGGTCGTTTTTCACCGAAACCCAGTGGCTGCCGAGCTCGACCAGGTTCGGCGTCGGCGCCGTGCTGCCGGGGACGATCCTCATTGCCGGCGTCGCGTTGGTTGTCGCCGTTCCACTGTCGATCTGTACGGCTTTGTTCGTCGCCGAGTACGCGCCCCGGGCGCTGCGCCGCCCGATGGTTTCGCTGCTTGACCTCATGGCCGCTATTCCAAGCATCGTCTACGGGCTGTGGGGGTTTTTCTTTCTCCAGCCGCGAGCCATCACGGTGAGCCGCTGGCTGACCGACCACCTCGGTTGGCTGCCCTTCTTCCGGACCGACGGCGGAGTCAGCGGGCTCGGCCAGTACGCCTCGTCGACCTTCATCGCTGGGCTCGTCGTCGCGCTGATGGTCACGCCGATCATTACATCGATCATGCGCGAGGTCTTCTCGCAGGCTCCGGTGGGTGAGCGGGAGGGGGCGCTGGCGCTGGGCGGCACGCGCTGGGGCATGATCCGCGCTGTCGTCATCCCGTTCGGCCGAGGCGGCATGGTCGGCGCGGTCATGCTCGGCCTGGGCCGGGCGCTCGGCGAGACGATCGCCGTCTACTTGATCATCGCGCCGCTCTTCGCGTCACCCGGGCGGATGACTCACATTTTGCAGCAGGGCGGGATGTCGATTTCCTCGCTCATCGCGCTGCGTTACAACGAGTCCGGTTCGTTCGGTCTGGCCGCCCTCTTCGGCGCCGGGCTGGTGCTCTTCGCCCTGACGCTCGTGGTCAACGCCTTCGCCTCGACCATCATCAGCCGGTCGCGTTCCGGCGCGGCAACGGAGATCTGATGGCGCTCACCGCACCTGCACCGCGTGGGCGCACGGCGCCCGCCGCCGGGCCGGACCTCGCCGGACCCGACCAGCCAGTACTCCCGCCGGAGGTCCGGATCCGGCCGGCTCAGGTCACTGCCAGCGACGTGACCGCCATCGGCGGATCCGCGCTCTGCGCGCTGTGCCTCACCTGGATCCTGTTCGAGCGGATTCTGCCGCTGTCGGGGACTGTCGGTTTCTGGGTGTGCTGGTACGTCCTCTTCCTGGCCGTTTACTCGACCGTGCTGCTGACGGGGGACGGCCGTGGTGTCGCGCTCGTCGACCGCGTCATGTCGGTGATCTGCCATGCGGCCGGGATAATGGTCGTTGCTTTACTTTCTGTAATAATTGGTTATACGGCGTTTCGTGGTT